>JAJYLK010000046.1 GCA_021787775.1 Actinomycetes bacterium
TTGACAAGTACGAGTCGCCGCCGGGAAATTACCGGCGCAAGCCGATTGCCATCGTCATGACTTCGCGCGGCTGCCCGGCCCGGTGCATCTACTGCTTCCAGATGAAAGGCGAACGCCGCATCCGCTACCGCAGCGTGGACAACGTCGTCCGCGAGGTCGAGGAGTTGGTCAACCACTACGGTTTCCGGGAGATCAGGTTCCTGGATGAGACCTTCACCGCCGACCGCGAACGCGCCAGGGAGCTGCTGCGACGCTTCCAGGAGCTCAGGCTCGATTTCAGTTTCTTTGTCTCGTCGCGTGTCAACACGGTTGACTATGAGCTGCTGCATGAGATGAAGAAAGCGGGCTGCTGGGCCATCCTCTTCGGCGCAGAGAGCGGTGTGCAGAAGAACCTCAATACGCTGCGCAAGGGGGTCAAGCTGGAGCAGACGCGCACCGCCGTGGCCGCGGCCAAGAAGGCCGGCCTCAAGGTGACCACGCCTTTCATCATCGGTATCCCCGGCGAGACTTACGAAGAGGCGCTGGAAACAGTGGAGTTCGCCGTCCGGCTCGACCCGCACGTGGCCAACTTCCACACGATGGCTCCTTTCCCGGGAACGGAGCTCTACGATAACATTGAAAAATATGGCACCATGTCATCAAACACGGATGATTACACTTTCGAGGGCGGAGCGTTCGTGCCCCACTCGATGACCCGCGAGGAGATCGAGCAGGTGCGCACCATCGCCTTTCGGCGGTTCTACTCCCGCCCGAGCTTCATCCTCAGGCGCCTGCTGACCGTCCGCAGCCTTTACGACCTGAAAACGGTGACAAACGGGGCGCGCAGCTTCTTCTGGCTGTGGGCCAGGAGGGACACACTCAGCATGAAACGGCCGGAGCCACGCGGCCAGGAAACCAAGGCTGGATAAACACAACGGATGAACGACTCTCCCGAAGCAACGCCGGCGGTGTCGGTTGTCATCCCGGTTTATAATGGCGCCGAAACCATCCGCCACGCGCTGAAAGCGGTGCATGAATCGACCTTCCGGGACTTCGAGATAGTCGTGGTCAATGACGGTTCGGCGGACAACACCATGGATGTGCTGGCGGAATGCGCCGGGCTATATCCGTACAAGCTGGTGGCGCTCGATCAAAACACCGGCGTCTCCCATGCGCGCAACGCCGGCGCCGCGGCGGCCAGCGGCAGCATCCTCCTTTTCATCGATGCGGACTGCGTGGTGATGCCGTCGACGATACAGCGCTGCGTCGAGCACCTCACCCAGGGCGATTGCATCTGCGTCGGCGGCGCGTATACCAGCGCCGCTTCCTACGACAAGGATTTCTTCAGCAAGTTCCAGTCGCTTTACATCCATTACGTGGAGACCAAGAACCAGTTCCCCGACTACATCGCCACCCACTGCATGGCCATGCGCAAGGATGACTTCGAGGGCTACGGCGGGTTTATCGAGGATTCTTTCATCGGCCATCAGGCCAGCGTCGAAGATGTGGAGTTCTCCCACCGGATGCTCCGCGAAGGCCACTGCCTGTGGCGTCCCGCGGATATCCAGGTAATGCACATCTTCCGTTTCACATTCGCCAAGTCCATCAGGAACGCCGTCAAGAAGAGCAAGTACTGGACGATGTACTCGCTGCACAACCGGGACGTGATGAAGGACTCGGGCGCCGCCTCCTATGAACTCAAGATCGACGTCGCCACCCAGACGTTCAATCTGGTGCTGGTGATCGCCGCGGTGGCCACGCGCTTCTGGTGGCTGCTGCTGCCGGTGCCGATCCTGTTTGCGCTTAACCTCGGCACGAGCTACGGGCTGCTGCGCCTGTTTAAACGCGAGCGCGGCTGGGGCTTCTTCCTGGCGGCGGCGGGATATTACCAGTTCGTCTATCCGGCCGGTGTGGCCTACGGCTCCCTGATCGGCATGCTAAAATACATCTGGGAAGTGAAAATCCGGCGCCGATACCGGTAAACTTGGTGACAGTACCATTTTTTGCCTGGCCTTCACGCTCATGCCGGTTCGACTGACTCGCTCATGTATTCGCCCATCAGGCATATCCCGCAGGTTTTTCTCAAGACCAGGCCGCTGCAGTTTACATTCTTTGTAACCGCGCGCTGCAACTCCCGCTGCCCCTTCTGCTTCTACTGGCAGAACCGCCATACCCCCCGCCAGGAGCTGACCCTGGACGAGATCGAGCGGGTGGCGCGCTCCATGGACAGCCTGCTCTGGCTGCTATTCTCCGGCGGCGAGATCTTCGTGCGCCAGGACCTGCCCGAGATAGTGGAGTCCTTCTACCGCCATACGCGCCCGGTAATCATCACCCTGCCCACCAACGGACTCGCGCCGGGGCTGATCATCCCCAAGATGGAGAGGATCCTGGCAGCTACGCCGGAAAGCGCGGTCGTGGTGAAGGTATCGCTCGACGGCATCGGCGATGAGCACGACAGGCTGCGCGACACGCCTGGCAGTTTTGAAAAGGCGATGGAGACCTGGTCAGGGCTGGAGCGCCTGGGGCGGCGGTACCAGAACCTGCAGATCGGCATCAATACGGTATTCTGCCGCGAAAATCAGGATCGGATGGACGAGATCATCGATTATGTCAACGTCCTTCCTGGCTGCGAGACGCACACCATCTCGCTGGTGCGCGGCAACCCCGCCAATGCCGGCGCCAAGGACGTCGACCTGGAAAAGTACCGCCGCGCCATAGAGCGGCTCGAGTCCGACTTGAAAGGACCACGGCCGAAGATGTACCATTTCAACCTGGCGCGGCTGAAATCCGCCCAGGACCTGGTGCAGCGGCGCCTGATCTACGAGACTGTGCGGCAGGGGCGGCGGCAGCTCCCGTGCTATGCCGGCCGCCTGGCCGCCGTCATGAACGAAGAGGGGGACGTCTTTCCGTGCGAGATCCTCACCGAGAGTTTCGGCAACGTTCGCGCAGCTGGATATGACCTCATGCGCGTTTTCCGGTCGGAAGTGGCAGACCGGATCAGGGCGGACATAAATCAAACAGGCTGCTATTGCTCACACGAATGCTATTTCGTCACAAATATCCTGTTCAATCCCATGATGTATCCGCGGGTACTGAAGCAGCTGCTGGGCCTGAGGCAGACGCGGCAGCCGGCCACCTGGACGGACGCAGTCCGGTGATCGCCGGCGGATCGGGCCTGACGCCGGTGGTGGCGCAGCCGGGGCGCGACTATGCCCCGCGTTCGGGATCGCCAGCCTGCACGCGGGCGAGAGCCCCGCGGCTGGCGCTGCTGGTCAGCCTGGGGTGCATACTTGCTTTCGTGCTGCTGATCACGCTGCCATTCATCGGCCAGGCGCTGCACCTGGACGATTTCCTTTTCTGGGACTTCGCCCGCAACAACCTCGATCACCCGCTGCAGCAGCACCTGTCCGGCTTCCATCTGATGGGCCAGGATGTTGCCAGCTTCCGCGATACGCATCCGCCGGTCGATGAGCTGTATCTGTCGCTGATCATGCGCGTGACCGGCACCACCGATTCCGAGGTGGCGATGCATCTTGGCTTCCTCATCTTCCCGCTCATCACCGGCCTGTCGATGTTCTTCCTGTCCCGCCGCTTCATCCGCAGCGCGCTGCTGGCCACGATCCTGCTGCTGGCCACGCCGGCCGTGATGGTGATGTCGCATAATCTCATGGGCGACCTGCCGATGACCGCTTTCTGGCTGGGCGCGACAGCGCTGTACATCTACGGCGTCGACCGCGGCGACTCCCGGCTGCTCGTGGCGGCGGGCCTTGCGGCGACGCTGGCGATCTTTACCGGCTACCAGGCGCTGGCGCTGATCGTGCTGCTGCCCTTCTACAGCTGGCTGGCTGGGCGGCTTTCTCTCAAAACGCTGCTGCCACTGGCGCTGCCGGTGATCAGCTTTGGCCTCTACGGCTGGTACAACCTGGCGGTGTATGACGCCCTGCCCAGGTTTTCGCACGCCCAGGGCCTCAGCTTCAGGGGCGCCGACATCTTCACCCGGATAAAGGGCCTGCTCGCGGGGGCAGGCGGCGCGACGGTTTTCCCGCCGGCGATGGCGGCGCTTTTTGCCCTGCGCCGGAAAAGATACCTGCTGCTGCCCGTGGTGGCCGCCGGTGCGGCGGCGCTGGCGCTTTATCAGCGCCACGCCTTTGCCTTCCCGGTCCCGGCGACTTTCCTGTTCGCCGTCTTCGTCACCGCGGCGGCGATGGTCCTGCTGATGATGGCCACCGAAGCGGCGGCCCAGCTCCACCGCCGGCTGTGCCGTCAGGAAACCGACCACGACTTCCTCTTCCTCGCCGGCTGGACCGTGACGATCGCGGGCGCGGTCTGGCTGCTGCTGCCGGAGGCCAGCGCCAAGTACTACCTGCCGTTCATGGCGCCGGTGGTCCTGCTGATGTTCCGCGAAGCCGAGGCGGTGATCCGGTCGGCGTTCACGCTGCGGGTTATCATCCTCGCCACCATCGCCGGCACGCTGATCACCGGCCTGGCGCTATCGGCGGCGGATTATCAACTGGCCCAGAGCTATAAGGATTATGCCCGGAACCTCAGCGCCAGCGCCCAGACCAGCGGCACGGTGTGGTTTGTGGGCGAGTGGGGTTTCCGTCACTATATGGAGGCCCAGGGATACAAATACCTCACCACCGCCGACACGTCTCCGGCAAACGGGGACCTGGTGGTCAAGGCGGGGCTGATGGACTGGCCGCTGGATCCCTCGGTGACCAGCCGCATGCGGCTGGTGTCGGCCACGACCGCCGAATGGGATTTCCCGGTGCGTTCGATGAACTTTGCCAGCAGCGCCGGCTTCTACGGCAGCTTCTGGGGTCTGCTGCCCTTTTCAATCACGGATCAGCCGCTGGAGCACTTCCAGATCTACCGGCTGGAACCGGCTCCGCAGGGCGGCACGCCCCAGTCCTAGCGGAAAACGCGCCTGGCCGCGTGCACGTATTCGCGCAGCGCCCACCACGAATTCAGCTTTCTCAGATGCCGGGCGATAATGCGCGGCCGGAGGTAAAAGCGGCGGTAGGCCCGGCGCGTCGCCTGAAACAGCTCCTCGCTGGACAGTTTCCGGTGGCGGTAAACCGGCTTGCCCATAACGTCGTAACGCCACCAGTCTTCCGTCAACAGGAGGCCGGCGGCACGGAACTTCTCCCATTCGTCCGTGCCGGGGAACGGCACCATCACCGCGAAGCTGGCGCTGTCCAGATCGAGCTGGCGGGAGAATTCCATCGTCTGCGCCACCGTCTCGGGAGTTTCCTCCATAAAGCCGAACAGGAAGTAGCCATGCGGCGAGATGCCGGCGCGGCGGGTATTGCTCACCGCCTGGACGATCTTCTCCCTGGTGGTCTTCTTTATCTTTTTCAGCAGCTCGGGATTGCCCACCTCGATGCCAAACTGCATGCGGCGGCAGCCGGCTTTCCTCGCCCGCGCCAGCATCTCCGGATCCACCTCGCTGGCGCGGCTGTTGCAGGTCCAGGCGATGTCCAGACCGCGATCCTCGATCAGGCTGCACATCTCCAGCAAACGGTTGCGGCTGCAGATCATCGACGGATCGCGAAACGAGAACGAGGTCACACCGAAAGCTTGGTTCAGCCAGGACAGTTCGTCGACCACATTGCGGGCGCTGCGCAACCGGTAACGCTTGCCCTGTTGCGCAGTGACGTCGCAGAAGGAACAGCCGTAAGGGCAGCCGCGGCCGCTGACGATGCAGGAGAAATTCCCCCTTTTCCCCCAGTTGGGAAACGGGTTGTAAAAGGACGGCTCGGGCAGCAGATCGTGAGCAGGGAAAGGCAGGCTGTCAAGGTCTTCCAGCGGCCCCCTGGGAGCCGTCAGCCTTACCTCGCCGCCGATGCCGAGTACGAGCCCCGGGATCTGACCCAGGTCCGCGCCGCTGGCCACCGCATCACACAGCTCCGCCGCCGCCGGCTCACCCTCACCGATCACGGCCACGTCCACCCCGGGACTGGCTGCCGCCTGCTGAGGCAGCGCCGTCACATGCGGGCCGCCTGCGACGGTGACGATGCTCTCGTCGACGCTCTTGGCCAGCGCCGCCAGCGCCTCGGCGTCAAGCCACTGCGGCGTCAGCGCCGAGATGCCCACCACCTGGGGGCTGAAACTCGCGATGCGCTCGCGGATCCCGGCGGCCGGCATCCCCAGCGAATAGCCGTCGACCACCTGGACTTCGTGGCCCGCCGCGCGCACCGATGCCGCCACATAGGCCAGCCCCAGCGGCTGGGTGGTGTTCCACGGCCGCTCGACCGCGTCCTTGAAAAGCCCGCGAGGCGGCGTGAACAATAAGACTCTGCAGCCATTGGCCGGGGTGCTGCTCAACCTCACCTTCCCCCAAAAAATCTGTCTTCTGACCGGGAAACCGGCTCAGGACCTGGCCTGGCGACGGATCGCGGCAGCTTGTAGGGACATTGATCGGCCGTTGGCGGCAATTTGTTACCGGAATTTCACCGGATTCTGGTCGGGGAGCCGGCTGGAGATCCTCGACTGGTCGAGCCAGTTAAATGCGGATGCCTCTGGCAAACCTTACTTTCATTGTCAGTTTAAAGAAAAAAGTGGCCGGCAGGCAACTTGTCTGGCGTCAGCCGCCCAGCAGCTCCCGGCAGACCGCCAGCGTGCCCTTGACGTCGCTGGCGAAGGCGTCGACGCCCACCTCCTGCGCCAGTTCCTCGGAGTGGGCGGCGCCGCCGGAGACAACCTTGACGCGGTCCCGCAGACCGGCTGCTTCAAGCGCGCTCAGGACGTCGACCAGCGCCTGCCTGGTCGAGGTGGTGAATGCCGAAAGCAGCAGCAGATCGGCATCGACCTCCTTCACCCTGGCGACGAATTTGTCAGCGGAGACGTTGACGCCGAGGTCATGCACCTCATATCCGGAAGCCCTGAGCGCGGAGATGATGATGTCCTTGCCGATGTTGTGGATGTCTCCCCTGACCGTGCCCATGACGACGACGCCCGCGTACTCCTGCCGGCGCTCGAACAGATAGGGATCAAGCACCTGCAGCGACCGCTCCACGGCAGCGGCCGAGCGCAGCATCTCGGGAATGAAATATTCGCCGGTTTCGTACTTGCTGCCGACCTCCTCCATGGCGGCGGAGAGGCTGGCGATGACTTCGTCCGCGGACGCCTTGCCTTCCCGGGCGATGCCGGCGGCGATATCCACGGCGCCGTCCGCGTCACCGGCGATCACCGCCTGTCTGAAATCTTCAAGCAGAGCCATTAATTATTCATCCCCGTCGTGGTATTTTCCGTAGCGGCGGCCGCTGGCAACCAGCGCCGCCAGATTTTCCTCCGGAGCGCTAAGCGGGACCGAATCCCCCGTACTGAGAATGAAATTCCCCCCCCTGGCGGCGTCAATCGCCGCGCTCACGGCAGCTTCGACCTCGGCAGCCGTTCCCTGTTCGATAACCGAAACGGCATCGATGTTTCCCTTGAGCACCACGGCGTCGCCGACCGCTTCCCGCGCCTGCCTCAAGTCCACCGGCGAATCGATCTCCAGGACGGCCGCGCCGGTGGCCGCCATCAGCGGCAGGATAGGCAGGCTGTTGCGGCAGACATGCAGGATCACCGGGATCCCCTCCAGGCCGGCCACCGCCTCCCGCTCGGCCGGATAGGCGAATTCGCGGTAGTGTTCGGGCGAGATCATACTGGTAGAGGCGAACGAATCCTTCACCACGACAGCGTCGACGCCAGCCTCGGCCAGCGCCCGCCCCATCGCCAGAGTAGCCGGCAGGCAGGCCGCGATCAGGTCGCGCACCAGTTCCGGGTCGCGGTAAAAATCGCCCATGAAATCGAGCAGGCCGCGGACCGTGGCGGCATACTCGAACGGCGACCGCACCGCCCCGAGGATGACGCTGTCGCCGCCGGCGATAGCCACCAGCCGCTCGACCGGCTCCATCTTGCCGCCGGACCAGGGATCGGGGACGGTGATCTTT
>JAJYLK010000047.1 GCA_021787775.1 Actinomycetes bacterium
TACGGTGATGACGCCGTCAGGATGCATGGTGCGGACGTCCTCGATGTAATCCATCAGCGGCTCGATCACGGAGCGGTAGGGCGAATCCAGCACCCGCAGCGGTACGCCCATGCCATATTCATGCCACTTCTGCTGCACGCGTTCGGTCTCCTCCGGATCAAAGCAGACATAGACCGCCACCACATCATCTGACAGCACTTTGGCATACCTGATCGCCTGGATTACCGCCCGCTGCACGCCCGAGACCGGCACGATCACGGAGTGGTGCTCGAATTCCGCCTCCGGGGCGGCTCCCTCCAGCGAAAGTTGACTGGCAATCGAATCATAGTGCTTCCTGACCTGATGAGTCAGATAGACGATAACGGGGATGGCGATCACCACGATCCAGGCGCCATAGATGAATTTCGATGAGGCAATCACGACCAGCACCACTGCCGTCGTCAGTGCACCGAAACCGTTGATGAACATGTTGCGCCGCCACTTGTCTTCCCTCAACCTCAGCCAGTGCCGCACCATCCCCGCCTGCGAGAGCGTGAACGCCAGAAACACGCCCACCGCGTATAGCGGGATCAGCTTATTGGTCTCGGCGCCGAAGATCACCACCAGTCCGGCGGCGAACAGCCCCAGGATGAGGATGCCGTTGGAGAACACCAGCCGGTCGCCGCGGCTGCCGAACTGCCTGGGCATGAAGCCGTCGGCGGCCATAACTGAGGACAGCCTAGGAAAGTCCTGGAAGGAGGTGTTGGCGGCCAGGATGAGGATCAGCGCCGTGGCGAACTGGATGAAGTAGTAGGGGATGCCCTTGCCGGCGAATACGATCGCCGTCAGTTGCGATAAAACAGTCTCGTTGGCAACCGGCAGGATGTTGAAATGATCGGCCAGGAAGGAGATGCCGATGAACATCGAGCCGAGGATAGCCGCCATCCAGATCAGCGTGATGCTGGCGTTGCGCGGCTCCGGCTCCTTGAACGCCCGCACGCCGTTGGAGACCGCCTCGATGCCGGTCATGGCCGTGCAGCCGGAGGCGAATGCCTTTAGGATGACGAAGATGGCGAAATATGACTCAGTAGCCTTAAGCGTTTGCGGCGGCGGCACCGGTGCGCCGGTGAGGTACTTGAACAGGCCGATGCCGATGAGGGCGAAGATGCCGAAGATGAACAGGTAAGTAGGCACCGAGAAGATGCGGCCCGCCTCGCGCACCCCGCGCAGGTTGCCCAGCATCAGCAGGGCGATCGCCACCAGCGACAGTATCACCTTGTGCGGGTCCAGAACGGGGAAGGCCGAGGTGATGGCGGCCACGCCGGCGGTGATGCTCACCGACACCGTCAGCACATAGTCGATCAGGAGCGCCGCGCCGGCGACGAGGCCGAAATTATCGCCCAGATTTTCCTTGGCGACGATGTAGGAGCCGCCGCCGGAGGGATAGGCGTGGATCGTCTGGAAGTAGGATGTGACGACGATGACAATCAGCGCCGCGATGACCACGGAGATGGCCATCGAGTAGTTGATCAGCGCCGTGCCGGCGACCACCAGCGCCAGCAGGATCTCTTCGGTGGCGTAGGCGACCGATGAGAGCGCGTCGGATGAGAAGATCGCCAGGCCGGTGACCCGGGAGAGCCGCTCGTGCTTCTCCTTGATGGTCTCGACGGGCTGGCCGATGAGAAAGCTTTTCAGTGACATATTATTGCGTTAGATAAAATGCTGGCCGAAACTGCGCGATTTGCGAAGTCTCTGAGATTTTCCATAGAAAAAACCGCCTGCGAGTGGCGGTTTCAAGCCGTGACCGTATTGTAATCCCGCGTGGGGAGCGTTTCAACCAGACTTGCGCCACCTGCCTTGAGGGACGTACGTTTCCAATGTTTCCTAACCTGGTTGGAGCTTACTTTGGAGGCCGCAAATTATTTTGAAGTTAGGAAACATTGGAAACGTACGTCCCTGGGCCTCAGCAGATGCGTGGCAGTTGCTCGCCGGCCGGCATCTGCACCACCCGCCGGCTGCCCATCACTGTGCGGGCGTAGACCCGGTTTCGGCTCTGGCGGCCCGTATTGGGGGCGGCTGCGCCGGTGGCGGGACTCCGGCTGGCGTCATCGCCAGAGCCGGCTTCCCCGGGGCGCAGCACCCGGCCGATGACGGTCGCCCCGGTTCCCAGCGGGTGGCTGTGCATCGCCTGCAGCAGCCGGTCCGCATCCTGCGACGCCACGAACGCCACGAGCTTGCCCTCGTTGGCCAGGATCAGCGGATCGAGGCCAAGGAGCTCACAGGCGCCGCGCACTTCGGAGCGCATCGGGATCGCCGCCTCGTCAATCTCGATGGACACTCCGGCCGCGAGGGCGATCTCGTTCAGCAACGCCGCCAGTCCGCCGCGGGTGGGGTCGCGCATGGCATGGATGCGCGGCGTCGCCTCCAGCATCTGGCGCACGATGTCTCCCAGCGGAGCGCAGTCGCTTTTCAGCTCGACGTCGAACTCCATCCCTTCGCGCTGGCTGAGGATGGCTATGCCATGGTCGCCGAGGCTGCCGCTGATGATCACCGCGTCGCCGGGCCGGGCGCCGGCCGCGGAGATGTGCACGCCCGCCGGGATCACGCCGATGCCGCTGGTGGTGATGAACAGCCCGTCGGCGGCGCCCTGCTCCACGACCTTGGTATCACCGGCGACCACCTGCACGTGCGCTTCGCGGGCAGCGGCGCGCATCGACTGCGCGATGCGCTCGAGCTCAGTGATGGGGAATCCGTCCTCGATGATAAAGCCGGCAGAAATGTAAAGCGGCGCCGCGCCCATCACCGCCAGGTCGTTGACGGTGCCGGTCAACGACAGACGGCCGATATCGCCGCCAGGAAAGAAAAGGGGGGAGACCACATGGGAGTCGATCGTGAAAGCCAGCCGGCCCTGCAGCTCCAGCGTCGCCGCGTCGTCCATACGGTTGAGAATGGGGTTGCCTAGAGCGCGGGCGAAGACGTCACCCACCAGCTCGCGCGTCAGGCGGCCGCCGCCGCCGTGCGCCAGCCGGACCGTGTCTCCCGCGCCACTCATGGCCTCATCTCACATCTCATAATGGAAGTAGGCCGCGCACGTTCCCTCCGAGGAGACCATGCACGGGCCAACGGGATGATCGGGATGGCATTCGCCGGCAAAGAGGCCGCATTCCGGGGGACGTTTCCGGCCGGTGAGAATCTGCCCGCAGATGCAGCCGCGCGGTTCGCGTGAATAACCGGTGTCGACCTCGAGCATTTTTTGCGCATCATGGGGAAGGAACTCTTCGCGCAACATCAGCCCGCTCATGGGGATGCGGCCCAGGCCGCGCCACTCCGCGTCGCATGGCTCGAACACCGAATATAGCAGCTCCATCGCCGCCGGATTGCCTTCCGGCCTGACGCCACGGCTGTACTGGACCTCGACACTGGCGTTGCCCGCTTCCAGCTGGTCGACAATCATGTTCAACGAAAGCAGGATATCAACCGGCTCAAAGCCGGCGATGACGCAGGGCAGGCCGTAGCCTGCGGCCACCGGGCTGTAGGCATCCGGTCCGATGATAGCCGAAACGTGACCGGGACAGAGGAAGGCGTCCATCGCCAGCTCCGGCGTGGCGCACAGTGCCGCCAGCGCCGGCGGCACCAGCTTGTGCACCGAGTGAACGAGGAAGTTATCCAGACCGCTCCTTTGCGCTTCGATCAGCGCCGCGGCCACCGTGGGCGCGGTGGTCTCGAAACCGACACCGAAAAAAACCACCCGCCGCCCGGGGTTGTCCCGAGCGATCTGAAGGGCGTCGAGTGTCGAATAGACGACGCGGACGTCGGCGCCGCCGCTGCGAGCCTCGGCCAGGCCTGTACGGGTGCCCGGCACCTTGAGCATGTCGCCGAACGTGGCGGCGATTACTCCCGGCAGCAGCGCCATCTCGATAAAGGCGTCGATATCGCGGTTGGCAGTGACGCAGACGGGGCAGCCCGGTCCCGAGATCAGTTTCAGCCAGGGCGGCAGCGCCTGGCGGATGCCGTGACGCGAGATCGCCATCGTGTGCGTCCCGCACACCTCCATGATTTTAAGTTCAGTCGCGCCGCCGTCGGTCGCACGCGTCCTGCCTGCCGGGGGCAGGCCGGCCGTGGCGCGTTCCGCGAGCGAGTTCAGCAGTCGGATGGCATCTGCGCTCTCGCGGAAATCATCCACAAAATCAAGCCGCGGCGCTTTCCGGTTCATATCCGGCAACCCCGGGCCGCAGTTAGAAATTCCCGGCCGGTCACTGTCCATCGCCGGCTTCCAGTGAATCTGACAGTTCGTCGAACAGCGCCAGCGTCTTCATGGCTTCGGCCTCGTCGAGCCGCGATATGGCGAAGCCGGCATGCAGCAGCACGTAGTCGCCCAGGGAAGCCTCCGGCAGCAGAACCAGTGACGCCTGCTTGCGCAGGCCGCCGATCTCCACCACCGCAGTCTGGTTGTCAAGTTCGATTATCTTTGCCGGCACAGCGAGGCACATTGTCAGGACTCTCCCGGAAAGCTTTCGCGGCACAGGAGTAGCGCCGCCTGTCCCAGCGCCAGGCCGCCGTCATTGGGCGGCACCATGCCATGGCTGAGGACTTTCAGGCCCCGGCGGCCGAGGCCGTCGCTCACCAGTTCCAGCAACAGCAGGTTCTGGAAAACGCCGCCGCTCAAAGCAGCCGTGGCCAGGCCGTCGCGCTCCGCCAGGCCGGCGGCGAGATCCACGAGTGCCGCGGCCAGCCCCAGGTGAAACCGGGCGGCGATGGCGCCGGGCGCTTCGCCCCGGCCGAGGCCGGCGATGATGCTCCTCACGGCGTTTCCGGGCGACAGCAGCCAGGGGCTGACATCCGCCGCGATCTCGAACCGGTAGGGCGCCGGATGCGGCAGCGATTCCGCATTCATTGCCAGCCATCGCCTGGCGGCCGCTTCCAGCTCCATCGCGCCCTGGGCTTCATAAGTAACCGAATTCCTGCCCAGGGCAAGCGACGCCACGGCATCGAAGAGACGGCCGCAGCTTGAGGTGGCAGGGCAGTTGAGCCGCCCCTCCAGCTGGCGCAGCAGCAGCTGTTTTTTGGCGGCGTCGATGCCGAGGATGTCGGCGACCAGGTCCATGTCCCCGGGGGCATGCGTCCACGCGAGCGCCAGCGCCGTGCGCCATGGCTCGCGGATCGCCGCCTCGCCGCCCAGCAGCGGGAAATACTGAAGATGGGCGGCGCGTTTAAGGCCGCCTTCCAGGCTGCCGGTGAAGAACTCACCGCCCCAGATGGCGCCGTCGTCGCCCAGGCCGGTGCCGTCCAGCGCCATGCCGACGGCTGCGCCGGTAAAGCTGTTCTCCGCCAGGCAGGCAGCGATATGTGCGCGGTGGTGCTGGAATCGGGTTACGGGTTCGCCCCGTTCGAGACAGTACGATGTCGAAAGATAGCCGGGATGCAGATCGCATGCCAGCCGCCGGGGTCGTGCGCCAAAGATCTCCTCAAAAAGTCTCTCAGTGCGTTCGAAATGCTCGAGCGTGGCCGCATTCCCGAGGTCGCCGATATGCTGCGAAAGGAACGCCTGTTTGCCGCGCGTGAGGCAGAACGCGCTCTTGAGCTCGCCGCCGCCCGCCAGCACCGGCTCGCGCTCCATTTCGTCTCCCAGCGGCAGCATCACCGGCATCGGCGCGTAGCCGCGCGCCCGCCGGAGAAGGACCGTGCGGTCGCCGGGGCCGATCATCGCGACGCTGTCGTCGTAAGTGGAGCGGATGCCGCGGTTGTGCAGCAGCAGCAGGTCCGCGATCTGCCCCAGGCGTTCAACGGCCTCGTTGTTCGTGCGGCAGATTGGCTCACTGGACCGGTTGCCGCTGGTCATGATCAACGGCTCGCCGGCCGCGTCCATCAGCAGGAAATGAAGCGGAGTGTAAGGAAGGATCACTCCCAGGTGGTCCAGGCCCGGCGCGGCGACGCTTCCGACATGGCTTGCGGGTCGGGTCTTGAGCAGGACGATGGGGCGCTCAACTGACTCCAGCAGCGCCTTTTCCGCCTCGCTAACCTGGCAGTGAAGCCCCGCTTCATCCACTGAAGCCGTCATGACCGCAAACGGTTTGTGCGGTCGCTGTTTCAGCTGTCTGAGCCGGCCGACCGCTTTTTTGTCGCCCGCCAGACAGGCCAGCTGGAACCCGCCCAGGCCCTTCAGGGCCACGATCTTGCCTTCCAGCAACGCCGTCGCGGCTGCTGCGACCGGATCCACCGCCGGCAGGGCGGCGCCGTCGCGGCCGGCCAGCCACAGGCTGGGCCCGCAGTGGGGGCACGCATTCGGCTCCGCGTGGAAGCGGCGGCTGGCCGGATCCTCATATTCCGCCAGGCAGTCCGGGCACATTTCGAACACAGACATGGTGGTGAGGCTGCGGTCGTAAGGAAGGCCTTCCATGATGGTGAAACGCGGACCGCAATCGGTGCAGTTGATGAATGGATAGCGGTAGCGGCGGTTGTCCGGGTCGAAGAGCTCCTGCTGACAGGCATCACAGGTGCAGCTGTCGGGGCTGACCAGTTGACGCCGGCTGCGGCCCGAGAGCGATGTCCCGATCTCGAACCGCGAGCGGCCGGCCGGCTCCATGGCAACGGTCTCGACAGAGGTGATCAGCGCCCGCGGCGGTGCTTCGGTGCGGATGTCCTCAACCAGGGAGGCAACCGCGTCCGCGGCGCCTTCAACATCGATCTCGACGCCGGCGGCGGTATTGATCACCCGGCCGGCAAGACCGCGGCTCGTCGCCTGGCGGTAAATGAACGGCCGGAAACCCACGCCCTGCACCACACCGGTGACCGAGATGACGATCCGTGTGGGATTGGTTGTGCTGTTGCCTGTGCGTGACATGACTTCGTAGCGGTGATTCTGGTTCGCCGGGTGGCCGTCTAGCCGGTCACCTTCGCTGCTGTATCGATCAGCCAGCGGCTCCACGCGCCGGCGCCGTCTCCATCCTTGCAGGAAAGCTCGATGATGGGAGCGCGCGGGTTAAGCCTCCCGACAAGCTGTCTAAACTCGTCAAGATCGAAGTCGCAGTACGGGAGCAGATCGATCTTGTTGACCAGCACGGCGTCGACTTCACGGAACATCAGCGGATATTTGTGCGGTTTGTCGTCGCCCTCGGATACGCTGGCGATCATCACCCGCGCGGTCTCGCCCAGATCGAACTCGGCTGGGCAGACCAGATTGCCTACGTTCTCGATGATGATGAGGTCCAGTTCCTCCATCTCCAGATAGCTAAGCGCCGACGAGATCATCGCCGCCGTCAGATGACAGGAGCCGCCGGTGTTGATCTGCAGCGCGGTCACATCCAGCGCCTCGATCGCCAGCGAGTCGATCTCGGAAGCGATGTCTCCCTCAATCACCGCCAGCCGCAGCGGACCGGAGTTCTCGATCGCCTTGATGATGGTGCTCGTCTTGCCGGCCCCGGGTGAGGCCATCAGGTTTACCATGCAGACATCATGCTGTCCCAGCAGCTCACGGTTGCGGGTTGCCGCCGCAGCGTTTGTCTGGAGGATATTCTTCCTGACTTCGATCTTCATGAGGGACCTCCGTCGGTGTCGGCATCGGACCGGTCTCGACATCGATGCTGTCGATATACATCTCCTGTCCCTCGATAAGCTCGACCGCCGGCGAGCCACAACGGGGGCAGGAATAAAATATCTGCCGCGGACGGAATGACTCGCCGCACTGCGAGCAGCCCGCCTTTGCCTCCACTTTTTGGAACACGAGCCGGGCGCCTTCGGCTATCGTGCCCCGGGAAAGCTCGCTGAAATAAAACTCGATCGATTCGTCAACGAACGATGACAGTTCTCCCAGCACCACCGTCACCTCGCCGACGTGGCTGGCGCCGGCCTTGATGGCCTCTGCCTGGACGA
>JAJYLK010000048.1 GCA_021787775.1 Actinomycetes bacterium
TCATCTATTTTGACCTGGGCGTATCTTCGATGCAGCTGGACAGGCCTGAGCGCGGTTTTTCCTACAGTTATAACGCGCCTCTTGACATGCGTATGGATCCTGACGGCAAGGTTACAGCCAAGCAGATTGTCAACGAATGGCCGCCCGAGGAACTGGCACGCATCTTCAAGGCCTTCGGCGAGGAGCGTTACGCCCGGCAGATCGCCCGGCGGATAGCCGGAGAGCGGCGGCAGGCCCCGCTGGAAACGACGCTGCAGCTGGTCGACACGATCAAGGCCGCCATCCCGACGCCGGCCCGGTTCGGCGCCGGCCATCCGGCGCGCCGCGTCTTCCAGGCGCTGCGCATCGCCGTCAACGACGAGCTCTCCTCGCTGTCGCACGGGCTGGAAAATGCCTTCGAGGTGCTGGCGCCCGGCGGCCGCATGGCGGTGATCAGCTTCCACTCGCTGGAAGACAGGATCGTCAAGAAATTTTTCGCAGCCAGGATCGGCAAGTGCACCTGCCCGCCCGACTTGCCCAAATGCGTCTGCAAGGCGAAAGCGCAATTGCGCATCATCACGCGGCGGCCGGTGACGCCGTCCACGACAGAGATGTCTGCCAATCCCCGCTCGCAATCGGCCAAGCTCCGCGTGGTCGAGAAGCTCCGCTAGCGGGACCAGACAGCAGCAGGCTATCAGAGGAAAGGGAACATGGCTGGAGCCGCACAACAGGATTGGGGTTTTACCGAGATCACCCGCAAGTTCGAGCGCCAGGGGAAGCCGTCCCGGCGGCGCAAGCAGGCGCCGCGGCGGCGCTGGACGCCGGCGCCCGCGCGCAGCGCCATGCACGTCGGCGTCTGGGTCGGTGTCATCGCGCTGCTGTTGATGGGGCTGGTGGGGCTGCGCGTCAGCCTGCTTTACAAGAACATCCAGTACAACGATCTCATCGCGCAGAAGAACACCCTGCAGGTCCAGAACGACAGCCTATCCCGCGACGTCTCGACGCTCTCCTCGCCACAGCGCATCGAGCAGATCGCCGAGGGAAAGCTGGGGATGGTTCCTACCGACAAGGTCCAGTATGTCTATATCGATCCTCCTGACGGGCAGCAGTACGCTGACCTGAGCCAGGCCGGTCAGCCGGCTGGAAGGACGGCGTCACCCTAGATGCCAAAACTGGGCAATCCTGACAAAAGGATTCGCTGGACCCTGCTGTTCTTCATCGCTGCCTTTGTCATTATTGCCGGCAAGGCGGCGCGGCTGCAGACGGTCAACGCCGCCGACCTCTCACAGCACGATATCAGCATCAAGCACGTGGAAGAGATCGACACACCGGCCCACCGCGGCACCATTTATGACCGCAACGGCAACGAGCTGGCGGTGGGCATCCAGGTGAAAACGGTGATTGCCAATCCACTGCAGGTGCAGGACCCCGTGAAGACCGCCAGCCTGCTGGCGCCGCTGCTGAAAATGGATCCCTACGCGCTGCAGCAGACGCTGACCAGCGGCAAGGCGGCCGGCACCGGTTTCCTCTACCTCGCCCGCAAGATCGACGCATCCGTCGGCGACCAGGTTGACCAGCTGGTGGAAAAAGAACATCTGCCGGGGATCTCCACCCGGCCGGAGGAAAAGCGCGTTTACCCCCAGAACCAGCTGGCGGCCCAGGTGATCGGCTACGCCGGCACCGACAACAACGGCCTGGCCGGGATGGAGCTGCAGATGGACAGCGTGCTCAAGGGCACCGAGGGCAAGCAGCAGGTGATCATGGCCGCTGACGGCAGCCAGATCGATACGCTCAGCCTCCAGGACGGCGTGCCGGGCAAGGACGTCTGGCTGACGCTGGACGAGTCGATCCAGTACGAGACGGAAAAGGTGCTGAGCGACACCGTCAAGCAGTGGCACGCCAAGGGCGCCGAGGCAGTGGTGATGAATCCGAAGACGGGCGCCATCTACGCCATGGCCAGCGTACCCACCGTGGACGCCAACAATTATCCCGACCTTACCGATGCCGAGCGCCGCAACCGGCCGGTGACCGACAGTTACGAGCCCGGCTCGATCTTCAAGGCGGTAACCTCGGCGGCGGCGCTGGAGGAGAAGACGATCACGCCTACGCAGACGTTCTACCTGCCGACCGAACTCGACATGGGCGGCTATACGATCAGGGATGCTTTCGACCGCGGCCCCGTCAACTGGGATCTGGGCACCATCCTCATGCATTCCAGTAACGTGGGCGCCATCAAGGTCGGCATGACCGTCGGCAAGGACAAACTGAACGACTGGATCCGCCGGTTCGGATTCGGTGTGCCCACCGGGATCGATTTCCCCGGGGAGACCGGCGGCATCGTCATCCAGCCGAGCCAGTGGACCGCTTCCACGATCGGCAACGTGCCGATCGGCCAGGGCATCTCGACGACGCCGTTGCAGATGGCGACGGCTTACGCGACCATCGCCAACGGTGGCATCCGCCCGCAGCCGCATCTGGTCAGGCAGGAAGGCAGTCAGCAGGTCGCCGAGCCCGAGGGCAAGCGCATCATCTCGGCGGACACCGCCAGCACGCTGACCAGGCTTCTGGTGGGCGTCGTCGCTGACGGCGGCGCGCCGGCGGCCCAGATCGAGGGCTTCCAGATCGCCGGCAAGACCGGCACGGCGCAGAAAATCGACCCGGACGGCCGCTACTCCAATACGAACTACATCGGCTCGTTCGTCGGCTATCTGCCGGCCGCCGACCCGCAGCTGCTGGTGCTGGTAAAGGTCGATGAACCGCATCCGTTCGGCGGTGGCATGACGGTGGCGGCTCCGGCGTTTCAGAAGATCACCAGGTTTGCGATCGGCAAGCTGGGGATCACCCCGTGAAGGGACGTTGCTTTCCTAACTTTCCTAATTTTAGATTTTCCCTGCATACCGGCGTTCTTTTCTTAATTAGGAACGTTAGGAAAGCAACGTCCCTTGTCCCCGGGTGGCAATTCCGGCGTCACTTTCGTAGAATAATGCCTCGATGAAGGCGGACTACTACTTCACCCTTCTCGACGGCCTGCTGGCCACCGCGGTCTATCATCCCCAAAATCCAAAATCCCTGGCACGTTGCTGGTCGGCGCCGATCAACCGTGTTTCCGGGGCTCCGGTGATCTCCCTCAGCACGACGGTCACCTGGTTTGAGATGCCGGCGCGAAGAAATTTGGGAATCGCCGGGGAAAAAGGGATGCGAACCTCGGCAACGCGGGTATGTGGATACAGACAATCCCTGCATGGCTAGCGAGCGATGGCGGTTTCGACACTAAAACAGATTGAAGATGTGATTACCCTTACGGCTCAAGAGATTTGTGACGCCTGCGCTGGCGAGCTGCTGGCCGGCAACGGCGCGATGCCGGTCACCCGCATTTCCACAGATACCCGCGATAATTTGACAGGAAGTTTTTTTGTGGGACTGCGGGGCGATAACTTCGACGGCGGCCTGTTCGCCGCGGAGGCGCTGGGCAGCGGCGCCGCCGGCGTCGTGGTGGAAAACGGGGCCGCGCGGGCGCTGGCGGCCAAGCTGGCTACCGGCGGCGAACCGGCGCGAGCGGCAGGCGCTGACGGCGGTTCCAGGGAGCGGGTGGTCATTTCGGTAGCAGATTCCGGACAGGCGCTCAAGCAGATTGCCTCGCTGGTGGCGGGGCGCAGCGGCGCCCCCGTGGTGGCGATCACCGGCAGCACCGGCAAGACTTCCACCAAGGACATCCTTTTCAGCCTGCTTGGCTCGCAGCTGAGCGCCGTGGCCAGCAGGGCCAGTTTCAACAACGAGGTCGGTGTGCCCCTGACGCTGCTGTCGATCGCCAGCGATACGCAGGTGGCGGTAGTGGAGATGGGCATGCAGGCTCCCGGCGAGATCGCCGAACTGTGCGCGGTGGCGGCACCCCAGATCGCCATCATCACGAACATCGGTCCGGCGCATCTGGAGTTTGCCGGCAGCCTGGACAACATCGCCCGCGGCAAGGCGGAGATCGCCGCGGCGCTGCCCGCCGGGGGCGCCCTGGTGCTGCCCTACGGCGAGGAGCTGCTGGAGCCGCATCTGCGCGGGCTCGCCGCCCGCCGCGTGACTTTCGGCTTCGACCAGGCGGCTGACATCCACACCATCAACCACGAGCATCTGGAAGACGGGCGGCTGTGCTGCACGCTTTCCTGCCTGGGTGAGGAGATCGACCTCTGTTTTAATTTTACCGCCCGCCATCATCTGCTCAACGCCATGGCCGCCATCGGCGCCTACCGGCTGCTGGGGCTGCCGCTGGAAGCGGTGCCCGCGGCGGCGCGGGAGCTGCACCTGCCCAGCATGCGCGGCGAAGCGCTGCCGCTGTCTGGCGGAGGCACTCTGCTGAATGACTGCTATAACGCCAATCCACTGTCGATGCGTTCGTCACTCGACTACCTGATCGCGGCTTCTGGCGGCGGGCGCACGGTTGCGGTGCTGGGTGACATGGGCGAGCTGGGCCCGGAGTCGGACCGCTATCATCGCCAGGTCGGCGCGGCCGCGGCCGGACTGGGCGTCGATTGCATCGTCGGTGTCGGCGGGCAGGCGGCGGGTTACATCGAGGGCGCCCGCGAATCCGGCTCCGGCTGCGAGCTCTTCCACTACGGCGACCTTCAGGCCGCCATCGACGGCCGGCACGAGTTTGTCAGACCGGGTGACATAATCCTGGTCAAAGCTTCGCGTTTCATGCGACTGGAGGAGCTCAGCGCGGCGCTCACCGGCTCCGGGGAAGGCGGCGGAAGCGCGGGCAATGATTTCCCAGGCCGGGGCTCCGGATCAATTGGAGAGACCCGCTAGGCATGTTTCAACTCCTCGCCGCCGGACTGGCCTCGATGCTCATTACCCTTTTTCTGGGGCCGAAATTCATCGCGTTCCTGCGGCAGAACGAATTTGGACAGCAGATCCGCGAAGAGGGGCCGCAGGAGCACCATAACACCAAGAAGGGGATCCCTTCGCTCGGAGGCCTGCTGATCATGGCGGGCATGACGATTCCCTTCCTCATTCTCAGCGACCGCAGCATTCCCGGCGTGCTGGTGCTGCTGACGGCACTGGGCTGTGCCGCCATCGGTTTTGCCGACGACCTTGCCAAGATCCGCATGAAGCGCTCGCTGGGGCTGCGGGCCCGCGGCAAGATCGGCCTGCAGCTGGTGCTGGCGGTGGTCATCGGTCTGGTGGCGGTCCATTACGGCGGCCTGGCGGAGTCGATCAGGATCCCGCTGAGCAATACCGTGGTCAACGTCAGCTACGCTTATTATCTCATCATCTTTCTGGTGATCGTGGGCACGTCCAACGCCGTCAATCTGACCGACGGTCTTGACGGCCTCGCCGCCGGACTGGTGACGGTGACGATGCTCACCTATACCGCCATCGCCTTCATCGCCGGCCAGACCGACCTGGGCATCATCTCCGCGTGCATCGGCGGCGCTTGCGTCGGCTTCCTCTGGTTCAACTCCTTTCCCGCGGAGGTGTTCATGGGCGATACCGGCTCGCTCGGCCTGGGCGGCGCCATCGCCGCGCTGGCGGTGATGACCCGCACCGAGATCCTGCTGGTGATCATCGGCGGCATCTTCGTCGCGGAGGCGCTCTCGGTGATCATCCAGGTGCTGAGCTTCAAGTCGCTGGGAAAGCGCGTTTTTTTGATGACGCCGATCCATCATCATTTCGAGCTGATGGACTGGTCGGAGTCGAAGATCATCATGCGTTTCTGGATCGTCGGCTCCATCTTCGCCTCGACCGGATTTACCATGTATTACCTGTCAATCGGGAGATGAGGCCTGCTGAAAGCCCATGCCAGGAACCTGCCGCCTGAGATCGACGCGGGCAGCGTGCTGGTCGTCGGCGCCGCCCGTTCAGGCGCTGCTGCGGCGGCGCTGGCCCGGCAGACGCTGCCCGGGGCGCCGGTCGTCATCTGCGACCGCGACCCCGGCGCTTTGAGTGCCGAGGCCGCCGCCGGGCTCGAGGCTGCCGGCGTCAGGCTGCGGCTGGGAGACCAGGATGCGGCGCTGCTGGACGGCGCCAGCCTGGTGATCAAGAGCCCCGGGGTGCCGCGGACGATCCCGCTGCTTCAGGAAGCGCGCCGGCGCGGCATCGCGGTCTGGGGCGAGATCGAGTTTGCCTGGCGGCTGCTGGATAATCCCGTAGTCGGCGTCACCGGCACCAATGGCAAGACGACTACCACAGAGCTGATCGGCCACATCCTGCGCGAGGCGAGCCGGCCCTGCCGCGTGGCCGGTAACGTGGGCACGGCTTTGTCTTCGCTTGCCGGGAAGATAGCTGCGGACGAGATCCTGGTGCTGGAGCTTTCCAGCTTCCAGCTGGAGGACAGCATCGATTTCAGGGCTGACGTGGCAGTCTTGCTCAACCTGAGCGAAGACCACCGCGATCGTCATCCCGAACCGAAGAGCTATGCCGCGGCCAAGATGCGGATCTTCGCTAACCAGGGCCCGGAAGACGTGGCCGTGCTCAATGCCGGCGATGTGGCCGTCCGCGGCGCGCACATCCCCGGAAAGGCGGCGCAGGTGTGGTTTGGCGTGGTGGAAAACGGTGCCGCGGCGGTTTTTTCCCGGGACGACTGGCTGAAGTTCCGCCCGGCCGGCTTCCCCGCCGCCCTGCAGGCTGTCTCCGGCAGGAATGCCAACCGGGGCGGCGAAGAATCAGAGGGACCGGTTCAGGACATCATCTTCTGGCCGGAGGCGGCGCTGAAGGGAGAGCACAACCGCGAGAACGCGCTGGCGGCCGCAGCGGTCTGCCTCAGCTTGGGGCTCACCGCCCGGGAGGTGGCAGCCGGCATCCGCAGCTTTCCCGGAGTGCCGCACCGGTTGCAGCCGGTGGCCGAGATCGGCGGGGTCACTTATGTCAACGACTCGAAGGCGACGAACGCGGATGCGGCCATCAAGGCGCTGACGGCGTTTTCCGGCGGCATCCACCTGATCCTCGGTGGCAGCCTCAAGGGCTGTTCGTTCGACGGGCTGGCGCGGGCCGCCGCGAGTGACAAGGTCACACAGGTGCTTGTCATCGGTCAGGCATCCGACGAGATTGCCGCCAGCTTCAGGCGCGCCGGGCGCGGGGTGGAACGGGCCGGCGGTCTGGAGGAGGCCGTTCGCGCCGCCGCCGACAGCGCCGGGCCCGGTGACACGGTGCTGCTGGCGCCGGCATGCGCCAGCTACGACCAGTACGAAAATTTTGAAAAACGCGGCGAGCATTTCATTTCGCTGGTGGAGCGGATACGGACCGCGGGCAAAACCCGAGAATGAAGCCGGAGCATAATTGAGGATATTTTCCAGGAAGGCAAACAGAGGCGGGGAGGCGGGCCGCAAAGGCGCAGCCGGAGGCAAGGGCGCGCGGCGGGCGCCGCGAGGCTCGACCGAATACGCGGCGCTGCTGGTGCTGACGATGATCCTGCTGGCGTTCGGGATCGTCATGGTATTCAGCGCCAGCTGGGCAAGTTCATACATGGGTGAGACGCAGGACAGCCTTTTCTACCTGAAGCGGGAACTGATCTTCGCCGGCATGGGCCTGGGCCTGATGTTCTTCATGGCGCGCTTCGATTACGGCCGCCTGCGCAAGATAGCGCCGCTGCTGATGGTTGTCTCGCTGGGACTGCTCCTGGTTGTACTGATCCCGGGCATCGGCGTGTCCGCCAAGGGCGCCCGCCGGTGGCTTAGCATCGGCTTTCTCGGCTTCCAGCCGCAGCCGGCTGAACTGGCGAAGCTGGCGGTCATCATGTTCGCCGCCTCGGTGGTCGCGGCGCGTCCGCGCCTGCTGGGCAGTTTGCGCGACATGCTGGTGCCGCTGCTGCTGATGCCGGTGGCCGCCTGCGCGCTGGTGCTGGTGGAGCCGGACAGATCTGAA
>JAJYLK010000049.1 GCA_021787775.1 Actinomycetes bacterium
GAGTTCCGAGGGCGGCGGTTTCAGCGTCTCCCCCATGTCTGTGAGCCTGATCCCGAAGCTGGAAGCGATGGACGGCGTACAGGTGGCCTCGGCTACCATCAGCGTCCTTTTCGACAAGCAGCAGGGCGCTTCCTTCGGTGTCCCCGACCTGATCAACGCCTCTGATCTGCGGGGGCAGAACGTGGAGAGCTTCAAGGTCTCTTACGCCCAGGGGCGTCCGCTGAAGCCCGGCGACGCCGGCAAGGCGGTGATCGGCTCCGACATGGTCCGGAAACTGAATGCACAGATCGGCAGCACCATCAAAGTGCGCGGGCGCGATTTCGAGGTGGTCGGCATCCTTGACAAGACGCTCACTATCCCCGACAACTCGGTGGAAATCCCCTTCAGGGACGCGCAGGCGATCCTGTACAACGATCTGCCGGACCTCGTCAGGTCGCGGCTCGATTCCACTCAGCTGGCAACCGGCGCCACCGTCTATCCCAAGCCCGGCGTTGATCCCAACCGGCTGGCCCAGCAGATCAGCGACAGGTTCCCCGGCTACCAGGCGGTCGGGCCGGAGAAGTTCCAGGAGCAGGTGACCAACTCCACGCGGATCTTCACTACGATCGTCTTCGGCGTGGCGCTGATCTCGCTGCTGGTGGGCGGCCTTTCGGTGATCAACACCATGACCATGTCGGTTTACGAGCGCACCCGCGAGGTGGGTATCCGCAAATCGCTGGGCGCCTCGGACGCGCGCATCATCCGTCAGTTTCTGGGCGAGTCGGCGTTCATCGGCGGCGTCGGTGGCGTCACCGGGCTGGCGCTCGGCTGGCTGTTCACCCTGGCGGCCAACCGCGCCGGCGAATCATCCGGGACGGAGGTGTTCCTGCTGACCTCGCGCCTGGCGATCGGCTCGGTGCTTTTTGCAATCGTGCTCGGCGTCATCAGCGGCCTCTATCCATCCTGGCATGCGGCCCGGCTGAACCCGGTGAAGGCTTTGCGTTATGAGTAACGATGTGAGGGGTGAAGCCCAGAGTCAGGCACAAAGCGGCGACGCGCTGTTGCGGGCGCTGGACCTGCACAAGACCTACGAGCTGGGAAAGGAAAACCTGGTGCACGCCCTGCGCGGCGCCTCTCTGGACGTCGCCGCGGGCGAGATGCTGGCGATCATGGGACCGTCCGGATCGGGCAAGTCGACGATCATGCACATCATGGGCTGCCTGGACAACCCCGACCGCGGCGAGATATGGCTTCGCGGGCGGCGTGTCGACGATCTGAAAAGCCGCCAGCTCAACCGCCTGCGCAGCAAAGAGGTAGGCTTCATCTTCCAGGGCTTCAATCTGATCCCGACCTACACGGCGCTGGAGAACGTGGCGCTGGCCGGGGAATACGCCGGCATGTCGCGGCGCCGGGCCAAGGCGGTCGCCGCCGAGGCGCTGGCGGGCATCGGCCTCGGCAAGCGGCTGCGCCATCATCCGAGCGAGCTGTCCGGGGGACAGCAGCAGCGTGTGGCGATCGCCCGCGCCCTGGTCAACGAGCCCGGCGTCGTGCTCGGGGATGAGCCGACCGGCGATCTGGACACGGCCACTTCGCATGAGATCATGGGCATGATGCGGGAGATCAACCAGTCCACCGGCACCACGTTCGTGCTGGTGACGCACAACCCCGAGGTCGCGGCGGCATGCGACCGCAAGGTGTGCATGCGTGACGGGATCGTTCTGGAAGAAGATATTTGCGACTGAGAGGCCTGCCGGGCAGCCTCCTCAGCGCGCCGGCTCCAGCTCCACTTTCCCCCGCAGCTTGTCGATGCGTACAACCCTGACGCTGATACGGTCGCCCAGGCGCCAGCTGCGCCCGTGGCGGCGTCCGACCAGCGAGCCGCCTTTCTCACTGATGGCGAAGTAGTCACCCCACAGCCGCCGCGCCGGCACATAGCCTTCGTAGATGCTTTCGAAGCGGACAAACAGGCCCGAGGGGATGACACTGACGATCTCGCCCTCGAATCGGCTGTCCCACCCCTCCTCGAACAGCAGCCGGTCCAGCAGGAAAGCCAGGGCGACGTCATCGCCCAGATGCTCGGCCGCCGCCGCGCGCCGCTCCGCCTCCGAACTTTCCAGTGCCGTCTCGGCCAGCGTCAGCCGGTCGCAGCTGAAATCCTCCAGATGGAGCTCCTTGAGCAACGCCCGGTGGGTCACCAGGTCGGGGTAGCGCCGGATGGGCGAGGTGAAGTGCAGATACGCCGGTGAAGCCAGTCCGAAATGGCCCAGGTTGTCTTCCAGGTAGCGAGCCTGTTTGAGCGAGCGCAGGACTATCTCACCGAAGGCCGCGCGGCTGCGCTGCTGTTCGCTGAGCACGCCTGGCAGGGATTTCAGCAGCTCGCGGATGGCCTCGCCGGCCTGGCGGGAGGTGCCCCGCGTGAGCGAAAAGGGCGGCGTCGGCACGCCCAGATCTTCCAGCATGTCAAAAAGGGCGTCCACGGCCGCCGGGTCCGGCTCTTCATGCACGCGGTAGATGCACTCTGCTTGCCGGCGCTCCAGGAAGCCGGCGACAGCTTCATTGGTGGCGATCATGAATTCCTCGATCAGGGCGTGCGATTCCGATTCCGGCCGCGGCCGGGCGCCCAGGATCTCGCCCGCAGCTGACAGCCGGAACTCCGGCTCGAAGGTGCTGATGGCCATGGCGCCGCGGGCGTGGCGGGAATCGCGCAGCGCTGTTGCCAGCCGGCGGCTGCGGTCCAGCAGCGCCGCGATATTCGCCGGCAGGCCGGCCGTGCCGGTTCTGCCACGATTTCCCTGTTCCTGCCCGGTCGTGCCCGGCTCGCCGGTAACCGCACCGGGGCCCGGAAAATAATCGTCGACCTCGTTGTAGGTCAGCCTTCTGCTGCTGCGGATAAGGCTGCGGTGGAAACCGGTCTTCCTCAGCACGGGCGCTGCCGTGCCGTGGAAGCCGAACACCATCTCCACCGTGACGCATTTGCGTTCCGCCCCCGGCCTCAGGCTGCAGACGTCGCTGGAAAGCTGCTCGGGCAGCATCGGCTCCATCGCTACCGGCAGGTAGACGCTCACCGCCTTGCGCGCCGCCTGCCTGTCGATGGCGGAGCCGTCTTTGACAAAGTAGCTGACATCGGCGATGTGGACATGCAGTGTGACCTCCCCGGCGCCCGGACCGTCTTCCAGCGAGATGGCGTCATCGAAATCACGGGCCTCGTCGGGGTCGATCGTCACCGAGACCAGATGGGTGAGGTCCACGCGGCCGTGATCACGTCTGCCGGCCAGCGCCTCCGCGCTCCGTGCCTCCACCAGCGCCCGGGAGCCGAAGCCGCGCGGGATCTGGTGCCAGACAAGGATGGCCTCCATGATCGCCGGCAGCGAGTCTGATTTGCCGAGGCTGCGCACGACCTCGCCGCGGCCGCGTCCGGCCGGCCTGAGCAGCACCAGCTCGCCCGCCCGGGCGCCGCTCAGAGATTTGCGGCCGACAAAGACGCTGTTCTCGTCGCCGAAAGCAGCTTCGGCCTCGAAGAGCTTGCCGCGTTTGCGCAGCACCGCGATCCTGGGGAATTCGGCTGTTTCGGCGCTCCTGCTCATGGGATCTGCGGCAGCGTTCCGGCGGCGGTTACGGCGCCAGCAGGGCCAGGCCGCGGTCGATGACCTCGTCGTTGGGCGTGTTGGGATCGTCGGTGGCGGGGACGTCCGGCTGGATGCCGATCTTGTTGATGTTGGCGCCACTGGGGGTGTAGTAACTGCCTGAGGTGTACTTGAGGGCGCCGCCATTGGAGAGCGGGGCGAGGTCCTGCACCACGCCCTTGCCGAACGTCTTTTCGCCGATCAGGGTGCCGCGGTGGTCGTCCTTGACGGCGCCGGCGACGATTTCGGAAGCGCTGGCGGTGTTGCCGTTAACGAGCAGCACCAGCGGGATCGAGGCGTTCGCATCTCCCCGGGCGCTGAAAGTCTGGGTGCCGGAATCACGGCTGCCGACGGAGACGATCGTCCCGTTGGGAATGAAAACGCTGGCAACGTTCACCGCCTCATCCAGCAGGCCGCCGCCGTTATCGCGCAGATCGAGGATAACCCCCTGGGCGCCGCCTTTCACCAGATTGTCCAGAGCCGCCCGCACCTTGGCGCCGGCGTCGACCGAGAACTGTTCCAGTTTGATATAGGCGATTTTTTTGCCATCATGATCGAGCATCTTGTCGGTGACGATTGGCATTTCCAGCGACTGGCGCACCACCGATTTGTCGAACTCCTGCGTGCCGCGGCGCAGATGCAGCGTCACCGGGGTGCCGGCCGCCCCCCTGACCATGGCGGCCGCATCGTCCGGCGCCTTGCCGGCGACGGGCTGGCCGTCTACCGCAAGAATGATGTCGCCGGCCCGGATGTCCGCCTGCTGCGCCGGCGATTGGGCGATGACGCCGATGACCACGAGCTGGCCGTTCTTGGGCTCCAGCGTCACGCCGATGCCGACGAAAGTGCCCTGGGTGTGATCGTTGAACGTTTTGTAGGCATTCGGATCCAGGTAAACTGAATAGGGATCGTTGAGGCTGGCCACCATGCCGTTGATGGCGTTGGTTTCCAGGCTGGAATTATCGACCGGCTGGTAATAACTCTGGTCGAGGATCCCTTCGATCTGCTGCTCCAGCTGCATGAGATTGTCGCCAGGGAAGAAAAAAGTGCGGACACTTTCAGGAAGGATGCCGACCAGCGGCGAGAGCCGACTGTAATGACCGGCGAAAAAAACCCCCAGGATTAGACCGAAGATGAAGGCGATCCAGACGGCGAACGCGATGAGAAAAACCCTTAAACCACTTGGCATAGAGGTAGCCTAGCTACTTTAAGACCCGGTTGCAACAGGCGCCGTGCTCGATACCTTGACAGCCTAAGGCCCGAAGGTATTTAATATTTGTACCGTCTAGGGTAGGATGCGCTTTCCGGGATGTGGGGGGGAGTTCCTGGGCGGCCGCCGGGGTCGAACACAAGCCAGATCTACCAGGTAAGCCACCCTTTGGGGTTTCCTCATTTTCCCGTAGCGGATATCTAGGGCTATTCAGGAGCATGCAGCTCCGGCGCGCCGGACGGTCGTGGGGTAAGGGGAGGAAGTATGAAGGCACACCCCCGGATAAATTCTTTCTAAGCGGGCGCACACGGCCGGTTTTACGTGTAGAATTCCCGATGATTTTTTAGATGCCGGTAGAACACTTAAGGAGGACGGAGGATATGGCGGAAGCCGTTAAAAGTTTCAAGTACCAGGCATACGCGATAGGGATTTTCGCTTTTCTGGCAGTCATGTCGATTCTGTATTATTTATCAGCTCCTGTTTATCTTTACATTGTCGCTTACCTGTGGTTCGGATTTATTTACGGAATCCTGCAGCAGTACGGAAGGTTCTGCTTTGCTTCAGCTTTCCGCGACCTGATCATGGTCAAGGTGCCGCGCATGTTCGTTGGCATTATCATCGGGCTTATAATGTTAAGCATTGTCAACTCGTACATCGTCTCGATCTATCCGGATAAATACATCATCGAGTCGATTGGCTTCCACGGTCTGTTAGGCGGCCTCATATTCGGCATCGGGATGGTTTTTGCCGGAGGCTGCGCAACCGGGAGCCTTTACAAGACCGGCGAAGGCAATATGATTTCCTTCACGGTTCTTTTGTCCCTTGCTTTTTCCCAGGCCATCTTTCAGGCGACCGCGTTCGACTGGTTCCAGGCACATTTTATTACCGGCAAGACCCTGAACGACATCGGGATGACCAAAGTGTTGTTCGGGGGGGTCGGCAATCCAACTGCGAAGTACTCCTTCGTTCAACACTTGCTTGGCGACACCCTGATAAATGCTGTGCTCGTAGGGCTGATTCTGCTTATCGGCGTTTACATCTTCGTGGTCCGGAAGCCCTTCCTGAAGCGCCGGGCCAGACTGGTCGCGGCTGACGCGGTCGCCACTGCCGACGGTGGCACGGTCAAGACCGGCTTCAAGGACGAGCTCGCTGGTTTCTGGTCAATGATAAGCGCCTCGCGCCGCACCTCAATAGCGGCAATTCTGATCGGCATCGTGGCCGGGGCGCAGATCTTCACCCTCGCCTGGATGCAGAATCATTACAACTTCACCAACTTCGGCCAGGTGCTGGCCGACAAGCCGGCCGCCGGCGCGCCGCTGCCGAACGGCAGTCTCGTCTCCGCGAAGGTGCCGTCCAGCTGGCCCCGGACTAACCTGACCTACCCCCAGGTGTCCCATGCAAACACTGTTTTTGACCCCGGGTACTGGTACATTACCACCCAGGAAGCCATGTTCGGCGGCTGGGTGCTTCAGCACGCCGGTTTCTCCATGGCTAACAACACCTACTTTGGTCAGAGCAACGGCCTGCCCAATCCGTGGCTGAGCCCGGCGCTGCTGCTCTCGATCGGCCTCATCTTCGGGGCCTCGTTCAAGGCCCTGCTGGCGCGGGAGTTCAAGTGGAAGTTCCCGCACACCAAGTCGGCCTGGGCTTACGCAGTTGGCGGCGGCACGCTGATGGGTGTTGGCGCCCGCATCGGACTGGGCTGCAACATCGGCGCCTTTTACGGTCCCGCTGCCTTCGGTAATCCGAGCGCCTGGGTCTTCTTCGCCGGCCTGTTCGGCGGTGCCTGGATATCAGCCAGGTACATTAATTTCTTCGCCAACCGCAGGATGGCTTCTGACGAAATGGACTTCGACATCAAACTGTAACCAGCATTCAAATACTGTGGAGAAAAACAGGAGGTGAACAAGCAATGAAATTCAACAAGAACGAGGACGGCACGTACGAACTGGACGTGACCGGCTATGTTTGCCCGCATCCGCAGCTGTACACGCTCAAGTGCATGGAGAAGCTGCAGGACGGCATGATCATGGATGTCCTCATCGACAACCCCTCCTCGGTGGAGTCGGTGACACAGGCCTGCAATGGCAAGGGCTATGAGATCCTGGAAAAGAGGAACCCGAAGGCTGGCGTCACGGCCCTAAAGATCCAGAAGTAAAGCAAGGGCCTTGAGGCGTGCCTTTGCGCCCTATATATAGTTTGAATCTGGCAAGGCGCGGGAACTACAGGATTGCACTTGTGGGTCCCGTGTCTTGTTGTTCCAGGCTCTCTATCTCGATGGCGGCAGCGTTTCCGGAACCCGTCAGAGGGTCCTTGCGGACAATCTTGAGTTATGCCAACAGCGATAATATAATCACGCCCCAGACTGTCCTGACACTTAGGGCGGGCCATACAACTAAAACCCGATGGAGGCAGCGTATGGAGGTCGCAAGATGAGCAAACTGGGAATTCTTGTCAACACCGACAAATATCTGGACGATGTTGTCGGGCTCGCCAAGGCAGCCAAGGCCGCCGGTCACGACGTCACCATCTTCGGAATGGACGATGGCACGCTGCTGATGGCTGACATCTGCAAGCAACTTGGCGAAGCCGCTGAAGTTACATATTGCGAGCACAGCGCTTCGCCGCGTGGCGTCTCCGATGTTGAAGGCGCCAAGGCCGGCAGTCAGTACCAGAACGCGGTCATGATGCATGAAGCTGACAAGGTGGTGGTTTTCTGATGGCAGACAGCAAGAAAATCGCAGTTATCATCCGGGACAGGCAGGACGAAGGTCTGCGCATGTCCGTAGGCCTGACGCTTGAGGGTGATGAGATCACTGTCATCAACCTGGGCGACCCGATCGACCATCACGGCGACAACGATCTGAACGTGGAGACTCTCGGCGACCTGGACTGTGGCCGCATCTCGGTTAACGAAGCTGACGAGGGATTCGAGCACATGACGATGCAGAACATCCCCCAG
>JAJYLK010000050.1 GCA_021787775.1 Actinomycetes bacterium
ATCCAGACCACGGCACAATTTTTGTCAGCTTCTCTTGCCACTGCCTTCCCCATCCGACTCATCCGGCTTTCATCCGGCGGAAATACCTCATATCATCGTGTGACACTACGTGGAAAAACAGCAGCAGTGCCGGATACCCGACGATGCCGACCGCGCCGACAACATACACCGGCATGTTCCGCATCAGCAGCAGCACCGCCAGCAGGCCGCCAGCCACCAGCGCCGGAAACACAAACACCTCCAGCAATCTTACATGGCGCAGGTAATAAGCGGTAAAGCTGTAAAAGAAAACAAAGCTGAACACCTCGGAAAGCAGCGTAGTCACCGCCGCGCCCATCGCCCCAAAACGGGGGATGAGCACCAGGTTGAGGCCCACATTCACCGCCAGTGACAGCAGCGACCACTTCGCTATCCGCCCCTGCAGGTTCATCGCCACGAACAGGTTGCCGAACAGCGTGCAGCCGACCATGAGCGGCACCGCGAATCCCAGTACCCGGAGCATATTGACCGCGGGCAGGTAATCGGGCGTCAGCATCAGCGAAACCGCGGGACCTGACAGCGCCATCAGCAGGATAGCGACGCCGAGGCCGGCGATCCAGACGTATTTCATCGTCTTCTCGAAGAGCACATAAAGATTATCTTTTGACTTCTGGTAAATCGTAGACATGAGCGGCAGCAGCGCCTGCACGGCCAGCCAGCCAAACATGGTGATGACCTCAAAAAGTTTGTAGGCAGCCGCATACCAGCCCACTTCCGCCTCCGGCCGCATCGCGCCCAGCAGCACCACGTCGACCTTGTAATACGCCAGGCTGATCAGCTGCCAGTAAAGCACGGGGAAGGACTCCTTCACCAGATGCCGGAAAATCACGCCATCAAGCTTCCATGGGCTGGGCACGCGGGGCAGATGGCGGTAAACCAGTCCGGAATAACCCAGCCGCACGAAGCTCGCCGCGAGGTAGACCCCGGCCATCTGGGTGACGCCACCGCCGCGGTAAACGACCGCAACGCCGGCGGCCGTGAGCGCGAGAGAAAAGACGACATCGGCCAGCGCGCTTAAGTCCATGCGCTCGAAAGCCTGGAACGTCGACTCGATCGCCGTTGACATCGAGGTGGGGATGATTGACAGCGTGGCGATCATCAGCGGCACGGCGAAATCACGCGAGAAGGCAGCGGTAAGGATAATCACCGCAACCGAGCCCGCCACCATCAGCGTCGTGATCAGCTTCAGCAGCAGCGCCGCCACCAGGAACGAATTGGCGCGGTCGCGCTGGCGGCTTATGTCCCTGATGAGGATGTTGGCCGTGCCGAAATCAGCGGCCATCCCCACCAGCATAATAATCACCAGGATCAGCGAATAGCGGCCGTATCCCGTGTCTTCCAAACGGCGCGCCAGGACAAGATTGAGGACCAGGCCCAGCGCCCGGCTGGCAACCTGGTAGGCAAACAGGAAGGAGATGTTGCGGGCCACCCGCGAGACCGCGGAAGAAGACCGGCTGGGTTGGGTTGGAGGGGGATTCACCGGCAGCGAAGTCGTCGGTTCGTCATCACTTGCCAACGGCTTGTCCGGCATCCCGTTTCTGCGCCTGGATGACGGCCTCAACCAGACCGGCCGCGAGCGCCACCACCGGCACGGTCTGAAATTCATAGAACTTGGGCGCAAAAAAATCAGCGGCCACGAGCGTGACGAGCGCGAAGCCGATCCCCAGGACCGTAGCCTGCAGCAGGGGGTCAGCGATCCTGCTCCAGTTCATCACGACACGCAGCAGCGAAGCTCCCAGCACCGCCACGAAAGCCGCCAGTCCCGCGAGGCCGAAATAGGTCCAGAACCAGATGTAGGCATCGTGGATGTACCAGCGCAGGTTATCCAGCATATTGGGTACGCTCGGCCGGTAAAACTCGTCGATGGGGATGCCGAAAGCAGGCGAGCCGCTGATCGCGTCCCAGGCATAGCCGTCCTCGATCTGACGGCTGACCAGGCTCTGGGCATCCAGTGAGCTTGAGGAAAAAGTCGTCCCGTATCTGACGACGGCCGCGCTGACGTATTTATCCAGGGTGCCGGTCGCCGACGCAAACAGCAGCAGGATTACCGCCGCCACCGCGCTGACCGCCAGCAGTTTCATCCTCACGTTCTTGCGGTTGATAAACACTGTGAGCAGCAGCAGTCCGGCCATGGGAACGATGTAGCTGCGGTTGAACTCGAGGATGACGCCGGTCAGCATCAGCAGCGTCAGCGGCACGAACACCGCCACGCGCTTCCAGGCCCACGGCCTGATCACAAGATTCATGATGCCGATCCAGAAGCCAAACAGCATGAGCGCATCCCCTGGCGGCCGGAGCCGCTCCACCAGGGAACTTACATCCGGCGTATCGGTCTGCAGCGACTGCGCCGACATGAACTGGCTGAGATAGGAGTTATGCAGGATGAGGCTCAACAGACCGACGCCAACGGTAACGGCGCCCAGCGCCAGCATGGCGCCGACCAGACGGCGCTGCGATCTGACTGAATCGAAAAACAGCAGCGCCGGGATGAACAGCAGGTATAGCAGCAAAGGCCGGTCGACCAAGAAGATCGAACTGAATGAATGCCTGGAGAATCTGCTCTCTATTAAAACCACGAGAGACTTGGCCAGCATCAATGACATGAAAATGACCAGCGCGATCGCGACCGGAGAAGACACGATGCGCTCGAATACTCCCGGCCGGCTCTTGATCGCCAGCGCCCGGGTCAACAGCAGCAGTAACACCAGTATGTACATCTCGTAGGCCAGGTTATCCGACATCCACCTGCCAAAGTACTCCGGCAGCACCAGTGTCGAGGTGAGCGCCAGAAGAAATACCACGCCCCACCGCGGCCGCTTGGCCACCAGCCAGAACAGCCCGCCCGCGGCCACGATCGCCAGCGGTATCTTCGTGCTCAGGTGCGTGGAGTACATCCCGATCAGCAGCGCCCCCAGCAGGGCGGCGGCAATCGCCGCCAGCGGTTTGGCCTCCCTGGACAGGCCGCGCTTGAAGCTGGTGCCCGAGCTCTGCCCCCAGCTGAGCGGCGCCTGCCCGAAGGCAGAGTGGAGCCCCGGCATCAGCTTCATGAGCGCTCCACCCGGCCGGAGGCCGGCACCGCCCTTCTCCCCCACCTGACCATGAGATGCTGCAGCAGCCGGGCCAGCGGCAGTGACACGGACACGAACACCAGCGGCATCATCGGCACCGAGTAGCGCCCCACTGCCAGCGTGCCCATATGCACCGCTGTCAATATCAGCACAAATGAAACGAGCACATAGCCGGCGTCGCGCATCGGACCGGCGCGCTTGAACAGCATCACCGCGCCCGCGGCGGCAAAGACCAGCGACACGAAGTTGGTCAGCGCGAACGTGATCGAGGCTTTCGACGGGCCGCCGTCATCAAAACCGAGATTGAACCACAGGTTGAGGAAGTGCTGGCCAGAGGTGCGCGCCAGCCGGACCGGCCCCCGGTCGATGACATAGTGGACCGCCTCGCTGAAACGGCTGTCGCTGCGCTGCCCCGCCGTTTCCCCCGACAGGTTCGTCGGCTCGGTGACCTTCGCCCGCTGGCCCTGGATCACCGCCTCGCCAAACCCGCTGCCGAAGGGCAGGAAGGTGCGCTCGATCAGGGAGTTACGCACCACCCAGGGCGAATAAACCAGTATCGACACCAGCAGCGGCACCGCCGCCCAGCGCAGAAGCAGCCTCCGCTTGCGGGCAATGATCAGCAGCAGCGGCAGCGACACGAAGGCGATGAACAGTCCCTTCGGCTTGGTCAGGATCAAAAGTCCCATCGCCACGCCCAGCCACAGCGCCAGCAGGCCCGACCATTTCCTCAGCAGCCGGATGCACAGGTATGCCGAGAGCGCCAGCAGAAAGGTAAAAAGGGTCTCGGTCATCAACTGCGTGCTCAGTTGCACCAGTGGCAGGTAAATCGCGGACAAACCTGCCGCAATCAGCGCCGCCGCCTCCCCCAGGACCAGCCTTCCCAGGCGGTACACCAGCAGCACCGTGGCGACGGAGAGGACGATCTGTGCCAGCTTGACCCACATCCAGCTATGGCCGGTAACAACCAGGATGCCAGCGCTCAGCACCGGATACAGCGGACCATGATTGGTCACCGGCTGCACGCCGCCGGGGGGTCCGAAATCCTTGGAGAATCCCTGTCCGGACAGCATCAGGTTGGTGATCTCCGGATATGGATCCTCGGAATATGACGAATGGAAATCGGTGAACCCGAAAAGAAAGACAAGTCTGATTACAAATGCGAGTGCGAGTATCCCGAGCAGCCAGCGGCGAGGCCTGCCGCCGGTGTCACCCAGCAGTAGCTTCATAAATTTCATAAATTGATAAACACCTTAAATCATGCAGTCATCAGACGTAGCGCTGATGGCCGGTCCCCCCCGGCGCCATGGCCGGACGGCGGCGTAGACAGCGCCAACGGCAGCTATCAGAACAAGATTCGGCTTGTCGTAGAGAATCATCAAATGCCCGCCATGCAGCAGCACGATGACCAGAGCCAGGAAAAGCACCGTCGCCAGGCAGCGGGGCCCTCTCCATACTTTAATCCCTTCGTACACCAATAGGAAGGCAAGTCCCAGAACCAGCGCCAGCCCGGGCCAGCCAAATTCCATCACCCAGGTGAGCGGCAGGCTGTCGACAGCGTGATGGTTGGTTCCCGGCGTCTCGAAAAGGCCGACGCCAAACGGATTCGCCTTCAGAACACCCCAGGCGAAGGGGAACAGGTCGAGCCGGTCGCCGATGGAGCTGGACCGCGACAGCCACTGATACGATATCAGCGAGGGCAGGTTCAGTTTGCCCTTCTGCAGGATGACCTGGTTGAGGACGATCCTGTTGTCGGAATCGACCACGCGGAAATCGCTATTCATGTTCTCCCGGCCGTCAAAGCGGGGATCGTCCAGGTAAAAGGCGGTGCTGGTCACATCGCCCGTGTTGTTCTTGCCGATCGCCACCGTCTGCTTGTAGGAGCCGTCCATGCTGCCGGGAGCGCTCTGGTCCCAGGAATCGTAGTCCACCCGGACGAACCCGTCGCCCACATCCCGGTAAACCAGGATGATCGTCGCCGGCCCATGGATATCGCGCCACGCGGGGCCGACGCTGAAATAAATGAAATTGCCGATCGGCGTCAGACCTTCGGACTTGCAACGATCGATGGCATATTGCCCGTCTTTGCCCTGATTCAGCTGCAGCCCCGACTCCATCATCCGGTCCCCGGAAAAAGCGATGGTGGCTTCCTGACGGTCGAAGTAATCGACAGCGATGACCGCGGTCGGAATGAGGATGATCGCCGCCGTCAGCTTCCAGTGACGCCCGAACCAGCCGCGAGCGCGGAAAAGGATCAGCGGGAAAAGGATCAGCGCGCCCAGCAGCCAGGAGCCGCGGCTGAACGTCAGAAACCAGACGCTGACCGCCATGATCAGATAAAGCACCATCAGCAGCCGCCGGCGCCACAGGATCAGCATTCCGATCGGGATCGAGCTGAGCGTAATCGCGCCAAGGAAGCCGGGATGACCGATCAGCGACCGGATGCGGTAGAACTGATCGCTGGCCTGAATGCGGGCGTCGGCGCCGATTACGTCGATCTGTACAGCGTTGAACAGCGGATTGTCCTTGGCCACATACTCCAGCAGCCCGTAGATGCCGATGACGACAAAGGCCGCCAGGGTCGAGAGCAGCACCAGCCTCACATCGGAGCGGTCCTTGATCCCCAGTCTGACAAGAAAATAGACGCCGGCGCCGGTGAGCAGCCAGTTGAGGACGATCGAAATGGTCGTCAGATCGAAGATGCCGCGGATCAGGAATATCAGCACCAGCGACGCCACCAGCCTGTCGGCAAAATCTGTTTCCGGCAGCCGCCGCTCCAGCAACAGCCGGACGGCCAGCGCGCACCAGGCGAAGCCGAAAGCGACACGAAAGGGAGTGATCAGGAGCGGACCCAGGTCGATCCGTGTGGGCCCGATCAGGTTGAGCAGGTTGAGCAGGCCGGCGACAATGGCCAGAGCCACCCCGGCGCGCCAGCAGGCGTGCATCCACCGGGCCCAGACCTCGCGTCTGTCCGGGCGGCTTGCGGAAGCGCCTGAAGAGTCAGTGCCTGACATCGCAGCCGGCCTTATTTGCCGAGCAGCTTTTTCCGGACCAGCCGGCGCGCGCTCCTGCGTGGCATGAGGTCGACCCTGGCCCGCTCCAGCTGGCGCTTGATGGGGATGTGGTACGGACATTCCCGCTCGCAGACGCCGCAGTTGTCGCATGCCTCCAGACTGGGTCTGAGGGCGGCGTAGGCATCGCGGGCCCAATCCCAGGAGTGGTAACGGTCGAAGTACTCGTACAGGCGCAGGACCTGTTTGATGTCGATGCCCTGGGGGCAAGTAACGCATGTTTCGCAGCGCCGGCAGAAAACCTTGTAGCACCCGCGTTCGGAGGCGGCGATGGCTTCCATGATCTCGTCTTCGCTGACCTCTCCCCCGGCGTCCTCGACCGCCAGGTTCTCTTTCAGCTCGTCGAGATTGTAGGTGCCGACGATCGTCGAGTCCGGCGCCGCGCTGAAAACATAACGCAGCGCCACCGAGGCCGCCGCCGCATAGCCGAAGACCATCGGCTTGATCGAGACAAAGCCGATGCCGCGCGACTGGATGTCGGCGAGCAGGCCGGCGGCCGCCTCGCGGTCGATGAAGTTAAGCGGGAATTCGACCACGTCGAACGCCGCCATCTCCAGCGCCTTCAGGATCGTCTCCGGCTGGTGGGCGCTGATGCCGACATGCTTGATATAGCCGGCGTTGCGCATCTCCTCCAGCGCCTGGTAGGCGCCGCCGGGGCTCATGATCTCCTTGAGCACTCCCAGCGTCAGCACGTTGTGCAATGAATAGACATCGATATAATCCGTGCCAAAGTTCCTCAGGCTCTGCTCGATATCCTTGCGCCCGTCGGTCTTCTTGCGTTTGTGCGTGCTGGTGCCGAGCACCGCTCTGTCACGGAAGCTTTTTACCGCCAGGCCGATCTTGTTTTCGGAATCGCGGTACATGCGCGAGGTGTAAAACACGTTCATGCCGCGCTCGTGAGCGGTCTGGATGATCTGGTTGGTTTCCATCTGGCTGATGTACTGGAAGGGGATGCCTCCCAGCCCCAGGCGGGACACCTCCAGGCCGGTATTCCCCAGCTTATGCGTCTGCACTGCCAGCCTCCGCCTGTTCACCGGCATGCGCCGGCTCACCGATATTATCAGCGTTTTGGGACGCCTTGGGCGCCGCACCGTCATCCGGCAGGCGCTTGACCGCGTAGGCGGTCATCGCGGGCGACCAGCTGCTGCCGTCGATCAGGCGGCGGTAGAGCGACAGCCCCTTGACCGCCAGCCGGTCCGCCAGGGTCGGCGCATGCACCACGTCGCTGCCGCGCCCCAGCCGCCGCTCCTTGAAGTACTGCCAGTTCATCTGCAGGTAATAAAGCGGCGCCTCGTAGACCACCTCCGAGACGCAGAAACCGGAGGCCGCCAGCAGCCGCGCCATGTTGGCGCGGTCAAAGCTGAACAGATGCCGCGGCGCCTCGTAGATGAACCAGTCCTCGCCCAGCAGCCGTGCTTCGGGCGCGGCGGCGTTCTGCGTATAGATCACCAGCAGCGCCTGCTCGCCCGTGATGCGGGCGATCTCGCGGATCGTCCGGCTGGGGCTCTGCACGTGCTCGAGCACTCCCCAGAGCGTCACCACATCGAAGGCGCCGTCCTCAAAGCCGGCGTCCTCCA
>JAJYLK010000051.1 GCA_021787775.1 Actinomycetes bacterium
CCCGCCTGATCCGGAGAGCGCTGGCTAAAGTGCGCGCGGAGATAGAGCTGCGGGAGGGAAAGGAGAGTTGACACCGGTAGTTGAAGAGTCATGAGATCCGCTCCAGTTTTCGTGAGTTTTTCATCCAGCATGAGCATGAAAGCCGTCCGAGCGCATCGCTGGTTCCTTCCGGGGACCCCTCGGTGCTGCTTACCACGGCGGGCATGCAGCAGTTCAAGCCATATTTCCTGGGGATCCAGCAACCACCCCATCCACGGCTGACCACGTGCCAGAAGTGCTTTCGCACCACTGACATCGACAACGTCGGCAAGACCGCCCGTCATCTCACTTTTTTCGAGATGCTGGGGAATTTTTCGTTCGGCGATTATTTCAAGGCCGGCGCCATCGACCTGGCCTGGCGATTCTCCACCGAGGTGCTCAAGCTCGACACCAGCCGCATCTGGGTGAGCGTGTTTGCCGGCGACGAGCAGGTCCCGGCCGACGACGAAGCGCGTGAGAACTGGATCAAGGCCGGCATCGCGCCGGAACGCGTGGTGCCGCTTCCCGGCAGCGACAATTTCTGGTCGGCGGGTCCGACCGGTCCCTGCGGACCCTGCACCGAGCTTTATTATGACCTCGGTGATGCAGCGGGCTGCGGCAATGATGACTGCCGTCCAGGCTGCGACTGTGACCGTTTCGTCGAATACTGGAACCTGGTCTTCATGCAGCTCAACCGCGACGAGGCCGGTGAACTGACGCCGCTGCCGAAGCAGAATGTCGATACCGGCATGGGTCTGGAGCGCATCGCGGCGGTGATGGAAGGCAAACTGAGCGTTTTCGAGACCGATGCTTTCATGCCGCTGATGGATTTCATCTCTGGCACCGCCGGGGTAAATTACGGCGTCGACCCGCTGGACGATCGCGCCATCCGGGTGCTCGCCGACCACGGGCGCGCCATCTCCTTCCTCATCGGCGATGGGGTCTTCGCCGGGAATGAGGGGCGTGGCTACGTGCTCAGGCGCGTGATGCGCCGTGCCATCCAGGCCGCATCCACGCTGGAGATCAGAACGCCTTTTCTCGCCGATCTCTGCGATAAAGTCGTCGAGCTGATGCAGGGCACATATCCCGAGCTGGCCCGCAGCCGGCAGCTAATCGGCGAGGTGACCGCCCAGGAAGAGGAGCGGTTCGGCCTCACGCTCGAGCAGGGGAATGCCATCCTGGAGCAGGCGATCGCCCGCACGAAGTCAGCCGGCGGCCGTATCGTCGACGGCGAGATCGCCTTCCGGCTGCACGACACCTATGGATTTCCCTTCGATCTCACCAGTGAGATCCTCCACGATGAAGACCTCGAGGTTGATGAGGCGGAGTTCGATCGCCTGATGGACGAGCAGCGCCAGCGGGCGCGGGCGTCGATGAAGGCCGTCGGCACCCGCGAGCGCGAGGCGCTGGCGGAACTGGGCCGGCGCGCCAAGGTGAAGACCGAGTTCGTCGGCTACCAGAAGCACGAGCTTTATACCCAGGTGGGCGACCTGAGCCAGCTGGATGACGGCCGGCTGGCCCTGAAGCTGCGCGAGTCGCCTTTCTACGCCGAATCGGGCGGCCAGATATCCGATACCGGCTGGATCCATACCGATGACGGCAAGGCAGACGTGGTCGAGGTCTATTCCCTTGACGGCGACCAGGTGATCCTGGCTGAGGTGGTGGAGGGCCGTATCGAAGCGGGCGCCCGCGCCAAGGCGATGATCAACCGTGTGCGCCGCCATGCGACCGCCTGCAACCACACCGCCACGCATCTGTTGCAGAATGCGCTCAGGAGTCTGCTGGGCGACCAGGTCAGGCAGGCTGGCTCCGCTGTCAGTCCGGAAAAACTGCGTTTCGATTTCTCCCACGGCCAGGCTGTCTCCCCGGCGGAGTTGAAACAGATCGAGGATATCGTCAACCGCAAGATCATCGAGAACCATGCCGTGAAGGCGTTTACCACCACCCGGGATTTCGCCCAGGACATGGGCGCGATCGCCCTTTTTGACGAGAAGTACGGCGAATACGTGCGCGTGATCGAAGTCGGCGATTTCAGCCGGGAGCTCTGCGGCGGCACGCACGTCAGCAGCACCGCGCAGATCGGCGCATTCAAGATCGTTTCCGAATCGAGCGTCGGCGCCAATCTGCGCAGGATCGAGGCCATCACTTCCAAGGCGGCGATTGATTTCTTCCGCGGCCGGGAGACGTTACTGGCTGATGCCGCGCAGGGGCTGAAGGTGGAGCCGGAGCGCCTGCCCCTGGCTATCGCCGCCATGGAAGAAGAACTCGAGGAATTAAGGAAGCTGAAACAGGCCGCCACGGCCGACAAGGTGGCGGAGACCGCGGCTGCTATGGCCGCTGATGCGATCCAGGCAGGAGGCGTCAATGTGATTGCCCGGCTGGTGGATGTGGATAGCGCCGACGAGATGCTGGAGCTCTCCGACCAGCTCAAGCAGCGGCTGGCGCCGGCTGCGGTGGTGCTCGCGGCCGTCATCGACGGCAAGGTCAGCCTGGCGGCGAACTTTTCCGACCAGGCCGTGGAAAAGGGAGTCAGGGCCGGGGACCTGATGCGTGAGATCGCGCCGGCCGTGGGCGGCAAGGGCGGCGGGCGGGCCAGCATGGCCCGCGGCGGCGGCAAGGATGTTTCGGGTGTGGAGGCGGCGCTGACCGGGGCCGGCGAATGGCTTAGAGAGAGGCTTGCATGAGGCTTAGAGAGAGGCTTGCATGATGTAACCAAAGCGGCCGCAATCGCGGCGGCGGCTTTTTTGGACTATGATTAGGGCGCGCTCATGGCGCGTCCTTGTTTTCGAAGATTCCTTTCCGGACATGCAGAATAACCATCCGACATCCAATCTCCGTGTACTTGCGCTCGATTACGGCCGGGTTCATACCGGTGTGGCGATCAGCGACCGGACGGGAACGATCTCGCGGCCGCTGGAGGAGATCGGCGAGGCCGCCAGTCCCGACGGGCTCAGGCATATCGCCGGGCTTGTCCAAAGCGAGGGGGTCGGCAGCGTCATCGTCGGCATGCCGGTGTCGCTCAGCGGCGAGGCAGGCGGCCAGGCGGCCGAGACCGAGGCTTTCCTCGTCGAACTCAGGCGGGCAGTCAGCGTGCCGGTGTATCCCTGGGACGAGCGCTTCACCAGCAAGATCGCCGGCCGCCGTGGCCGTGGAGCGGCGGCTTCGAGCCATAGCCTGGCCGCGGGCTTTATGCTGGAGGATTACCTCGGCTCGGAGGCATTCCGCCGCCGCGTCAGCGAATAATATGAAACGCAGGCAAAAATCCTTTCCGGTGCGGCGATACGGCCTCCTGGCCGCCGGCGCCATCGTGATTCTGGTGTTCGCGGTGGCGATGTCCGCCCATGGCTCCCGTCCCAAGGTGGGTGTGGCGGAGCTACATATCGCGCCCGGCACCAGCACCGCCGACATCGCCAGGATGCTGGTCGACAATAATGTCATTGACAGTGCGGACGACTTCATGCAGAAAGCCCAGGATGAAGGCGTGGCTGCCGATCTCAAGGCCGGCACCTACCGCTTTCAGCGCGGTGAGCCGATTGGGAACATCATCGCCGACCTCCGGCAGGGTAAACAGGCAGCCGACAAGGTGCTGACGGTGCCCGAGGGTTTTGACATCGCCGACATCGCCAGCCTGCTGGCTTCGAAAACGGCGATCAGCGCTCCGGTATATGGCGCTGCCGCCGCGGTAAACGGACGTCAGCTGCCGCTGCCCGGAGCCGGGAAAGCGCCGTCGCTGGAGGGCTTTCTTTTCCCCAGTACCTACAATCTGGACGAGGATACCGATGCTGCCGCCCTGGTGAAACAGCAGCTGGAGGTTTTCAGGCAGAATACAAGCGGTCTGGACTGGAGCGGCGCCGCCGGCCAGCGGACCGCGCCGGCAAACCTGACGCCTTACCAGATCCTGATCGTCGCCTCCATGGTGGAGCGGGAGGCGAAGGTGCCCGAGGAGCGGCCGCTCGTGGCCGCGGTCATATACAACCGGCTTAAAATCGGGATGAAACTCGAGGTCGATGCCACCGTACAGTACGCTATCGGCGCCTGGAAAAAGGACCTGACCGAGCAGGATCTCCAGACCGACTCACCCTACAACACGCGGCTTTATGCCGGGCTGCCGCCCGGGCCGATCTGCAACCCGGGGCTGGCGTCGATCCAGGCGGCGCTGCAGCCGGCGGCGGTGAACTATCTTTATTACGTGGCGATCGGCGACGTGGCGGGGCATCACTTCTTCACCGACTCCTACGATGCGTTCCTCAAGGAGAAGGAAAGCCGTTAGCTACCAGGGTTCTATCCTTAAATCAAAACCAAGGTGATAGCGGCAGATCTCGCGGATGGCGCGCCATATCTGCTTCCGCTCTCCGTCCGCAGGCAGCAGCAGCGCCGGTGCCGCCGCCAGCGGCTGCTCGAGCAGTCTGCGCATGCTGTCCTGCGCCGCAGCCGAGACCGGAAATGAATCTCCGGGGCACTGTCCGCAGACGGCGCCGCCTTCCTTGGCCGAGAATCTGATCGGATGGGGCTCGTCCCGGCCGCAGACTGAACAGCTGGAAAGATGGGGCAGATAGCCCGCCAGCAGCAAAAGCTTGAGCTCGGCGCTCAGCGCCAGCGTCGCCGGAGCGCTGCCAGCGCTGCCGGACCGGGCCGTGCGTTCGAGCTCGAACAGGAAGTTCACCAGCAGGTTGAAGGTGCGGGGCCGCCGCTCCATGTCGTTGGTCTCGCGGTTCAGCAGATCGATGAACGCCAGCCCTGCTTTAAGCGCGGTGGGATTGTCCCGGATGGCGGCGCCGGTACGGACTGTGTCAGCGCCGGTGAGCGTGTGCAGGTTGCGGCCTTCGTGCAGTTGGACTTTCAGTTCGGTGAACGGCTCCAGCCGGCCGCCGAAGCGCGAGCCGACCTTGCGCACCCCTTTGACAACCGTGGGCACCTTGCCGCGCCCGGAGGTGAACAGCGTGACGATCCGGTCTGCCTCCCCGAGCTTGTGTGAGCCGAGGACGACGGCATCAGTAGAATAATCGCGGGGCATGACAGGAACATTATAGCCGTTCCTGTGCGGGGAAGGCCGGTCCGGCCTAGTAGCTCTTCAGCCGGTAAACCGCGTAGGCGCTCGTGAAGAGCGGATTCTGCTCGCCGCCCTGGCTGATGATCTCGGCGGCGCGGCCGACGCCGGGGACGAACCAGATGTAGTCCCAGGTAACGGACGAAGCGGGGGCGCCTGAATCGACGGCGACCCGCGTTTGCAGCAGGAAGGCGTCAAAAGTGCCGGCTGGCACCGTCAGCTTGCCGTAGCCGACGACCTTGCTGTTTTCGATCACGCCGACGCTGGCGCCGGTGCCGGTGCGCGAATAGACGCTGGACCAGTTGCTGCCGACTGTCGCCGGGAACTCGAGCGCGTCAGCTGGCAGCGAGTAGAGCACCAGGCCCTGGCCACCGGACTTGCCGAAAGAATGCCAGGCGTCTTTGCCGAGCGTCTCGAAGTTGAATTCGTCCGGACCGCGGGCGGGGTTCCACGACAGCCGGGCCGCAACCGTGGCGTCCGGGAAATGCTCGGAGTCGGGCGCGGAATTCTTTGACACCATCGAGATCGTCAGAGTCGCATCCGCCGGTCCGTTGGAGAGGTCCCAGGGGCCTTCAAGTGTGAAATTCACTTCGGCGGGGACGCCGCTGGCATTTGCGAGGAAAGTGGAGGTCTGGCCGGCATCCAGAGGCAGGTCGGACGCGCTCAGCGATGGCTTGCTGCTGAGCGCTGCGCCGGCGGCAACCGTGGCCGGCGCCGGCTGCGAACCGCTGTCTGATCCGCACCCGGAGACCGCGAGCAACGCCAGCGCCAGGGCCAGCGCGTACCCGCCCATGCTTATGGCATGCTTCACCCGTTTTTGGTTTTTTGATATCGGCATTATAATGGCTTTCGCCGGAATGCTGTGGCGGCATTCTATCACTCGCGGTCGATTTGTCATACTGTATCAGTGATATTCACCCGGTTGCATTTGTTTTACAATCGCAAGCGGTTTCTATAGAATTACTCCCCGCCTTGAGCCAATTTCCTACCTTTCAACAAATCGTCCTCTCCCTGCAGCGATACTGGGCCTCGCAGGGTTGCGTCATCATGCAGCCGTATCACACGGAGGTGGGCGCCGGAACCTTTAATCCGGCAACCTTTTTGCGTTGCCTCGATGACCGTGCCTGGCGGGCGGCTTACGTGGAGCCGTCGATCCGGCCCACCGACGGACGTTACGGCGAGAACCCTTACCGCCTATCCCATTACTATCAGTTTCAGGTGATCCTCAAGCCGGCGCCGGCCGACTGCCAGGACCTGTACCTGCGCTCGCTGGCGGAGCTGGGCGTCGATCTGGCCGCCCATGACGTGCGTTTTGTCGAGGATGACTGGGAAGGGCCGACCCTGGGCGCCTGGGGGCTGGGGTGGGAGGTCTGGATCGACGGCATGGAGGTCACCCAGTTCACCTATTTTCAGCAGGTGGGAGGGATCGATCTGAGCCTGGTGCCGGTGGAGATCACATACGGCCTGGAGCGCATCGCCATGTATCTGCAGAAGAAGAACAGCGTCTATGACCTGGTCTGGGCGGAAGGGGCGGGCGGCGCGCCATCTACCACATATAGAGATGTATATCAATCAAACGAGGCCCAGTTCTCCCGCTATAACTTCGAGATCGCCGACACCGCGTTGCTGTTGCAGCACTTCACTGACTTCGAACAGGAATGCGAACGCTGCCTGGCGGCCGTGCTGCCCCGGCCGGCATATGATTATGTACTGAAGTGTTCGCACACTTTTAATCTGCTCGATTCGCGGGGCGTCATCAGCGTCACCGACCGCACCGGCTACATCGCCCGGGTGCGCAACCTGGCGCGGCGCTGCGCGGAGATGTATCTGAGCCTGCTGGCCCCGGAGGAGCCGTAAATGCCCGGCGGCAAAGAAAACGGCGATGGCCTCAGGGATTTCCTCTTCGAGATCGGCACCGAGGAGCTGCCCGCCGCCGCCGCGATTTCAGCTCTCAGCCAGGTGGGCGCTCTGGCGGCTGAGGCCTTTGCGGTCCAGACAGTCAGCATCGAACCGGAAAAGATCACGGCATGGGTCAGCCCCCGGCGGATCGCCATTTATGTCAGGGATGTGCCCGCCAGTCAGGAACCTGGCGAGACCGTCGAGCGCGGTCCGCGCGCCGGCGCCGCATTCGACGCCGACGGCAAGCCCACCGGCGCCGCCATCGGCTTTGCCAGGTCCAAAGGCGTGGAACCGCAGGAGCTGCAGGTGCGTGAATTCAAGGGACAGGATTTCGTATTTGCGGTAAAAACGAAGGAAGCGCTGCCCACCCAAACGGTGCTGCCGGCCATCTGCAGCCAGATCCTTGAGAACATCAGGTTCGGCAAGACGATGGGCTGGGATGGCGCGGGGCTGCGGTTCTCGCGGCCGGTGCGCTGGCTGGCGGCAAAGTACGGCCGGGACACGATCGAGTTCGAAGCCGCCGGACTGAAGTGCGCCGGCGTGAGCCGCGGACACCGGTTTCTGGCGCCGTCAGCGACGTTCGAGATCACCGGCGCGGCGGATTACCGCACGCAGCTTGCGGCGGCAGGTGTCATCGTCGACCAGGAAGAGCGCCGCCGCATCATCCTCGAGGGTCTG
>JAJYLK010000052.1 GCA_021787775.1 Actinomycetes bacterium
GGCCGTACTTGCGCCAGATCTCCTGGCGCCTGGCCGGCGCCCGGCTGACATAGGTAAGCTCGTCGCCGGCGGTGCCGTTGAAGTTATCCAGCGCCTTCTGGGCCACTTCGGCGGCCACATCGTTGAGTTCGCGCCCTTCGGTGGCGATGTCCATCATCTCCGCCACGCGGTAAAGCTTGTCGGGATCCTTGATGCCATAGCTCTGGGCATGGCCCCTGGCGACCGCCAGCAGCGTACGGGCGATGTCGCGGCCGTGATCAGAGTGCGCGGCCACGCCGCCGGCGATGGCCCGCACCATCAGGCGAGCGCCGATGGTGCCATGGGTGGCGCCGCAGATGCCGGTCTTCTCTTCGGCGCCCTTGCCGACCAGGCGGCAGGGGCCCATGGCGCACAGCTGGCAGCAGGAGCCGGCCGCGCCGATCGGACACGCCTTCATCTCGTCGACGCGCGAGAAAACGGTGCTGATGCCCTCGGCCTCGGCCTTGGCGATGACTTCCAGCGCCGCCGGATCTATGCTCTTCTTGCGGGGTTCCGCCTTCTTTTTGGTTTCTTCGGAATTACTCATGACGCAACTTTCTCCTTGGCTTGTGCCTTCAGACCGTCGATGGCGACACGGACCAGTTTCACGGCTTGGGGATGGCGCATTACCAGTACGTCGCTACCGCATAATAGAAGGGATGTAGCGGTGATGGCCTCCCAGAGGATGCCCCTGGTCTCAACGTCACCGAAGGTAGGTTCTTCTTCCTCGCTGACTTTGGCTTCCTTGGCCTTCCAGGTCTCGGGAGCCAGATTATTGAAGATCGGCATCTGCATCTTGCCGTCGTTCTGGGCAAGCGCGGCCAGCCGGTCCCTCTCCATAATAGAATAGCAATAGTCCAGACCATATCCCAGAGCCCCGGTAGTGGGATCGATGATGATCTTGTCTTCCGGCACGCCCAGCTGCGTCAGCAGCACATTCAGCTGCTTGGCCAGGTTCACGTCCATGGAAGTAAAGGCGATCACGGGCTTCTTGTAACCCATGGCCGCGGCGCCGATCTGGCGATGGTTGGAATCGTCGACCGGACCGATCGGGATCAGGTCGTCCGGCATCGTCTCCGCCACCTTCTTCAGCACGTCCGTATCCTTCTCCGGCGAGCCGGTGCCGAGCACGATCAGCGGCACGCTGATGGCGTCGCTGACTTTCTTCACCGTTTCGGCGGCGGCTTCCGCGGAAGCGTCGGTGCCGTTGGGGTCGACGCTGCGCAGCTGCAGGACGATGGCGTCGGCGCCGAACTCGTCCTGGCACTTCTTCGCCCAGGCAACCGGATCGCCCATGACGTCCTCATACACCTTCCGGACGGCCTCGGGCCATCCTGGCTGCGGCTCATCATAGACCTCCATCGCGATCATCGGCGGATTGGGCATGTCGCCTTCCCACAGATGGAACGGGAACGTGGTCTCACCGCCGATTTTGGCATTCTGGCCAATGGCGACCTCGCGGATCTTACCTTTTATCTGATCAATTGGCGGTTCGAAAGACAAGGCAACCCTCTCCTTCCTCATTTAAAAAAACAACAAATGGTCCAGCGAATGTAACACAAATAGTTCCTTCATCAACACCGGGAAGACACCGGCGCTGCGCCTGCTTGAATTTAGGTAGGCGGCAGCCATCACATGGATACCTGGAGTCCGCCCCATCCTGAAAAACGAAAGGTTCGAGCAGGCTTGGCCGGATATCCACACCGGCGGCCGACCCGGACCTTACAGACTCATTGACCGGCCTGGCCCTGGCGGGCGACCGGTCATGCCTAAAAAGACCGTAATAGTTACTTTATTTATCAGACTTACGGTAATGCAGGATAATACCATCGTTTCCAAGCAGGCGTCAATAAGATTTGCGGATACAGGGCATTAGCGGAAATGCGCCCGGAAGCAGCAGGATTGCGTGGCGCCGCCGCCGGTCATATTTCAGCCTGACATGCTTAGGATTGCTATCAATCGGATATTTATAATACATCTTCCCGCCGCACGCGCCTGGCATCCTTCCCGGCCCGGACGGCGGACACGACCACAAGGAGGAAAAGATGGGTTACACACAGGTGGCTCTGGAAGACAAACTGCTGGAGATCTATCCGGAGCTGTCAGAGCATCACATCGGCCTCAGCCTCAGCCTCGACGAGGAGCGAAACGCATGGGTCGTGCGCTTCCGCAAGGGCAGCCACAGCCGCTACGCGTTCCTCGATAAAAAGGACGCCGATGTCTGCATGGACGGCCAGGAATGCCTGTATCTGGGCGTGCTTATCGGCCAGTACATCCGCGACCTGGAAAACGACCTGGCCTCGATGGGCGAGCTTTGACGGCGATACCGGACCAAAACAGGCCAGACCATCGATGACGGCGTCAGACCGAAAGGACGGGACCAATGAATCAGATCGAATGCCTGGGAAGGAAGATCGACGTTGACGACAGCGGCTATCTGCTCAACGCGGACGACTGGAATGACGATGTCGCCCGGACGCTGGCCTCCCAGGAGGGCATCGAACTCAACGCCGCAGATATCGACATCATCCGGTTCATGCGCGACTACTACTATAAATATGGCTCGTTTCCGATGCTGAGCGTCGTCTGCAGGAACGTGAACAAGCCCGGAGACTGCGTCAACGAGGAATTCGTTGATCCCCTCAAGGCATGGAAGATCGCCGGGCTGCCGGAGCCGGCGGGCGAAGCGATTTCCTACTTGCAACGACCGGTCTGACTGGCGGCCATTTTTTACCGTTGACGAAAACGGGCGGTTTGGCCACCCGTTTTTCGCCGGATGCCTTGCGCAGGCCGGTTCGTTCCGCGCCATAGGCGCATCTTCACACGCTGGCGCTAAATAACGTCAGCCGGCGTTATTTGCGCCCGCGCCGCCTGAGAAAGAAGCTGCCAGCGCCACCGAGTGCGATGCCAGCGGCCGGCACCAGCAGAAAGACTCCGGTGTCCGGCAGAGCCGCGGGTTTGGACGGCGTTGCCGCGGTGGTGGTAGCCGGCACCGTAATTGTGATCCCCGAATCCGCCGGCAATGCGGTCGTAGGGGTGGTCTGCGTCGTGGTTGCCTCTACCGTGAAAACCGCGGCGCATTGTACCGGTGCCTCATTGGGCAGGGCACTGGTCAGGATGACCTGATGCGCACCCGGGCTCGCCGATGCCGGGACGTGGAACTGAAGCAGGAAGCCGCCGCCAGCGTCGGCCGTCGCTTCGCCGAGCTGCCCGCTGGTGCCAACCGCGTCCCAGTACAGCTGCGATGGCAGGGCGGCCATCAGATTGCTGGCGGTGGCCGTGACGGCGGCGCCATCAGCGCCGGTATTGGGGCTTACTTGCAGGTTGGCGGTGCCGCACGTGCTTTGTGCTACAGCACCAGAAGCCGACCCGGTGCCGGCGATGAGCAGTATCGGCAGCGAAAAGACCGCCGCGATCATGAACGCCCATGTCAACAAAAAAATGGCCATGTGATGGTATTACAATCATATAGTTATGTGAACCTGGCTCTATCCCTGCAAGGTCATCTGCGCCGCCTTGAGCGTGTTCTTCATCAGCATGGCCACGGTCATGGGGCCCACCCCACCCGGCACCGGCGTGATCGCCCGCGCCCTCTCCTTGGCTGCCTCGAAATCAACGTCCCCGAAGAGGCCCTCGCCGGTCCGGTTCATGCCCACATCGATGACGGTGGCCCCCTCTTTTACCCAATCACCCTTTATCATCCTGTCAACGCCGACGGCCGCCACCAGGATGTCGGCGCGGCGGCAGATGTCGGGCAGGTCCCGGGTCCGGGAATGGGCGATGGTCACCGTACAGTTCTCCGAGAGCAGGAGCATGGCCACCGGCTTTCCAACCGTGTTGCTGCGGCCCACCACCACAACGTTAGCGCCTTCCAGCCCGGCGCCGCTGCGCTTGATGAGCTCGATGCAGCCGGCCGGAGTGCATGAAGGCAGCACGGCGTTGCCGATCATGACTCTGCCCAGGTTCACCGGATGAAAGCCGTCGACATCCTTGTTGGGGTCGATGGCCAGCAGTACCGGCGTCGGATCCAGATGCCTGGGCAGCGGCATCTGCACCAACAGGCCGTGCACGTCCTCACGGCAATTGAGCTCGTCGACCAGGTCCATCAGCTGATCCTGGGTGGTTTCCGTGGGAAGCTCGTACTTGAATGATCTGATGCCAACCTCGGCGCATGCGTTTTCCTTGTTGCGCACGTAGATCTGGGATCCCGGATCCTCCCCCACCAGCACGACCGCCAGCCCGGGAGTGACGCCATGCCCGGACTTCATTTGCCTGACTGCCGCCGCGACTTCGGCGCGGATGTCGGCGGAGATCTGCTTGCCGTCGATGATGGTTGCCATGTTCTTCCCCTTCCTTGAAATTGGCCCGGCTAATCCGCCAGGGATCCGCTTAAAAATAAAGCCGCGCTTGCGGCGATGCAGAATCTTATCAGAATCGGACCGGCGGCACCATATAAAGGGGCGGCGTCAGATGGAAGAACGGCGCCATGTGGAATGACGGCACGAACGGCACGATATTGAACCGGCGCACCGCAAGCGGATGTCCCGGGCCGCTAACCGTCCTGGTCGAAAATCTCCCGGAATAGCGCTGTGGCCGCCTCCACCGCCGGCGAGCTGTCGGGCATCTGAAGCAACGGAGCGCCGGCCACCTCAGCCTCAAACAGTCCCGGATCCTCGGGGACGACCGCCGCCAGCGGCAACTGGAGCCGGTCGATCTCCGGCATCAGCGCCGCGACTGCGGTTTCCGTGGCGCGGTTGAGCACGAACATGATGCGGCCTACCTCGATCTTCATCTCTACCGCCAGGTCAAGCACGTTGCGCGCCGCCTGAACGCCGCGCACGCCGGCGTCGGCCACGAGCAGCAGTACGTCGGTCTTGCGGGTAGTGCGCCTTGAGATGTGCTCCAGCCCGGCTTCATTGTCCATCACAACATGGCGATAGTCGGCCGCGAGCTCGTCCATGAAGCGGCGGATAAGATTGTTGGCAAAGCAGTAGCAGCCGGCGCCTTCAGGGCGGCCCATCGTCAGCAGGTCGAAACCGTCGCCCTCGGCCAACGCCTCGCTCATCTTGTACTCGACGAACTGATCCTTGGTCATGCCGCCGGGAATGTCGCGTTGGCCGGCAAAACCCTGCTCTCGCAGCGAGCCTACGGTGAGCCCGACCTCGATGCCGAGCGTCTGCCCCAGGTTGGAGTTGGGATCGGCGTCGACAGCCAGCACCGGCGTCTCACCCCCGCCGATCAGGTAGCGGACAGCCAGCGCCGCCAACGTCGTCTTGCCGGTGCCGCCTTTACCGGCGACTGCGATCGTGGACATTATAAACCCCCTAAACTCGGGAAACTCGGGGACACAATACAATTTATTTGCGGCATGTTTAAACTTGGGGACACTTTATATTTATGTCCGGCATAATTTTGTATGCGGCATGATTTCAGCCCGGTGTATTATCTTCAATCTGAGCCGAGTAATACCGAAATTGGAAAAACTCCTTTTACAAAAACCCTGCTTAAAAATAGTATTGTGTCCCCGAGTTTAGCTGAACTTTGACAGGATCCTCTCCATCCGCGGGAACCATCTCATATCGGTGTGCGGGAAGAACAGCGCCGCCATGTACTCATCCATGAACTGCTGGTTGTCGGATAACTCTATATTTGTCATCATGCGCGCCACCTGCGCGGCAGATTGGAGCATATCCTTGGAGAAAGAGACCAGCCGCGCGCCCAGCAGCGAGCCGTTGCCGACGAACGTGAACCGCCCGGGATCCATCTCCGGGAAGAGGCCGATCGCCGCGGCCCGGTCCAGCTGCAGGTACTTGCCGAACCCGCCGGCCACGTAGACCTGCTCGACCGCGTCCATTTCCATGCCGACGCTGCCCAGCAGCGTGTTCACGCCGGCAAAGATCGCCCCCTTGGCCCGCATCAGGTTGTCGATGTCGGGCTCGGTGATGACGATATCCTGACCGCTGGCGGTATACTCGCCCACGGCCAGCACGTACTCCCACTGGCCGTCCTCGTTGCGGCGCAGCCACTCGCCAGCCGCTTCTTCCCTGAACTTGCCGTCCTGGCCCAAAATGCCCGCCTCCAGCAGTTCGGCGACCGCGTCGATGATGCCGGAGCCGCAGATGCCCAGCGGCTTTTTGCCGCTGATGGTGAGGATGTGCGGCTCGCCGGTGGAGGGCTCGATCTGCACTGCCTCGATGGCGCCGCGCGTGGCGCGCATGCCATGACTGATGCCGCCGCCCTCGAATGCCGGTCCGGCCGAGCAGGAAGTCGCCACCAGCCAATCGCTGTTGCCGACCACCACCTCGCCGTTGGTGCCGATGTCGACGTAGAGCGTTACCTTGCCGGTCTGGAACACTCCCGAACCGATGATGCCGCTGACGATGTCACCGCCGACGTAGCTGGACACGCAGGGGAAAGTATACAGATGCACATGCTCGCAGACATCGATGCCCAGATTGCTGGCGCGCACCGGCGGCATGAACGTCGCCGCGGGCACGTACGGCGCGATCCGGATGTATTTCGGATTCACGTCAAGCAGCATGTGCGTCATCGTGGTGTTGCCGGCCGCCACCATGTGCGACACCTGGCAGCGGTCGACGCCGGCCTTCCTGAGCACCTGCTCCACCACCTCGCTGATGGTGCCTACTACCGCCTGCTGCAACTCCTTGCGGCCTTCCGGCTTCTGGGAATGGACGATACGGCTGATGACATCGTCGCCGTAGCTGATCTGGCCGTTGTATTCCGAAGCCTGGGCGACGGTTTCGCCCCGGTTAAGGTCCAGCAACTGGGCATAGACGCTGGTGGTGCCGATGTCGAGCACGATCGAGTAATCCTGACTGGTGAGATCGCCGGCCGCCACCTGGATCACTTTGGGACCGCGGGAAGTCTCCACTACTGTAGCGGTCACCTCCCAGTCGGCCTGCCTCAGCGCCTCGGGCAGTTCCCGGATGACGCGAAAATCGACCGACGGGCTGTCGATCCCGTGCCGGGATTTAAGGCCCAGCTTCAGCCGGTCCACATCGTCGATGTTGTTGGCCGCGTCGGGCGCGTCCAGCTTGAGGGCAAACTTCTTCACCACCGGATCGACGCTCCAGCCCCTCACCAGGTTTTCAAGGTCCTGCGGCGCCAGCACCCGGCCGGGTCCGGGCCGCCGCTCGTGCGTTAGCGCCGCCGAATCGCCGATGCGCGATTCCTCCGGAATGGTGACGGTGAGGTCGCCCATCACCTCCACGCGGCATGCCAGGCGCAGGCCGGCACTGTAATCGGACTCTGACAGCTTCGCCGATCTGCCGCCTCCGAAATCGCCCTCGACGGCTACCTTGCACTTGCCGCAGGCGCCGGTGCCGCCGCAGGAAGCGTTGATGTGCACTCCCTCCAGCAGCGCCACCCGCAGCAGGTTGGCGCCGTGCGGCACACCTTCGCAAACGATCTCGCCGGGCTGGAAGATCACTGTATGTGTCGTGTTCTCGCTCATGAGGACTGATTATATTAGATATCCGGATCCGGTTGGAGATTCATCGCCGCGCCAGTCGTGTGAGATTCCACCCT
>JAJYLK010000053.1 GCA_021787775.1 Actinomycetes bacterium
CGATGGAGAGGGCGTCGTCAGCGTAGACACTGGCGGGGCCGCCGGAGAGGATGATGCCCTTCGGTTCGCGCGCGGCGATCTCGGCGACCGGCGTGTCATAGGGGATCATCTCTGAATAAACACGGCATTCACGCACCCGCCGGGCGATCAGCTGGCTGTACTGGGCTCCGAAATCAAGTACGAGGACGGTATCCATGGGAGGCATATTATATACAAAACGGCAGTGAGTTTCCGCCAGACAGCGGACCGCGCTTCAGGAGAATTGAATACCGGGCTGGAGGCGATTTGCCAGGAGATGTGTCAGGCAGGTATTGCGTTATGCCTGCAGCAGGGAGGCAAGCCCGGTGAAAAAGTCCACCGGTTCAATGCCGAAATCTGCGCGCAGGTCCGAAATGTCGCCGGTGCTTCCCCGAAGCAGCATGGCGATCTGATCGGTTGTGAGGAAGGGTTTTGACATTGTTTTTTCGCTTACGCCAGACAGCAGGCGCATCAGCGTCACCGGGATGTGCAGTTTCGGTCTTTTCCTGTCCAGTGCCCGGCAGACGGTATCCAGCATTTCATCGTATGTCAGCCGGGCGGGTCCGCCGACATCATATATATGGTTGATTGATTTCTTATTTGTGAGAGCGGCCGGAAAAATTCGCGCCACGTCAGAAACGGAGACGGGCTGCATCAGGTAGCGGCCGTCGCCGATCACGGGCAGCAGGGGCAGCCGGCGCGCCTGACCCAGTAGCATGTCGATGAACTCGCCGCCGGAACCGTAGATGATTGAGGGACGGAAGATCGTGTAATCGAGGCCGCTGGAGATTACCGCCTGTTCGGCGATCCATTTGGTTTTCAGGTAAGCGCTGACCGCATCCTCGCCGGCGCCCAGGGCGCTCATGTGGATGAAACGGCTATTGCCAGCGTTCCTGGCCGCCGCCAGCACGTTGATGGTTCCTTCCACATGGACCCGCTGGAACGATGCTCCCTGCCGCTCAAAGATGATGCCGACCAAGTGGATCGTGGCGTCAGTCCCGCGGGCGCCGGCGATGACATCTTCGGCCGAGGTGACGTTCCCGGGAACGAGCCGGGCCCCCTTGCGGCGCAGACCTTGCGCGGCGTCGGAACCGGCGTCCCTTACCAGACAAACGGGTTCGTGACCATCGGCGATGAGCCGGGCGGCGACATGTTTGCCGACGAAGCCGGTGGCGCCAGTCAGAAAGACTTTCATGGCGCCATCATATTAAAGTTCCGCCAGGCTTTATACCTTCTCTTCGCTCTCCGCCACGCCGGCCTCGGCGAAAGTAGCCATCTCGCAGATAACCTTGGCGGCGGCTTCCACCAGGCTGGAGGCCAGGGCGGCGCCGGTGCCTTCGCCCAGGCGCATGTCCATGAACAGCATCGGCTTGAGGCCGAGCTCATCCAGCATCAGCTTGTGGCCGGGCTCGACGCTCACGTGCGAAGCGATCATGTAGTTCTTGCTCCCGGGTGCGAGGCTGGCTGCGACCATGGCGGCGGCGGAGGAGATGAAACCGTCGATGACTACCGGCACGCGTCCGGCGGCGGCGCCGAGGATGACCCCCGCCAGTCCGCCGATCTCGAGTCCGCCAACCTTGGACAGCACATCCAGGCCGTCGCCGGCATCGGGCTGGTTGACGGCGATGGCGCGTTCGATGACGTCGCGCTTGTGAGCCAGTGCGTCGGCGCCGATGCCGGTGCCGCTGCCGACAGTAAGTTCGGTGCCAGCGCCAGAGAAGACCGTCAGGATAGCGCTGCTGGGGGTGGTATTGCCGATGCCCATGTCACCGGTGCCGAGCAGGTCGGCTCCGGCGGCGATCTCCGTTTCGGCGACCTCGATGCCGGCTTCGATCGCAGCGGCTGCTTCCTCGCGCGTCATCGCCGGACCCTCGGCGATGTTGGCCGTGCCGGGGCGCACCTTCCTGCCGATGACTCCCTCGATCCCGATGGGGACGGCGACGCCGACGTCCACCACCCGCACTTCACAGCCGCTGTGGCGCGCCAGCACGTTGATGCCGGCGCCGCCGGCGGCAAAGTTGGCCACCATCTGCGGCGTGACCTCCTGCGGGAAAGCGCTGACGCCCTCGGCGACGATGCCGTGATCGCCGGCCATGACGATGATCACCTTCCTGCCGATCACCGGCTTCTCGGTGCCCTGGATGCCGGCCAGCTGCAGCGAGAGCTGCTCGAGCACCCCCAGGCTGCCCTGGGGCTTGGTCAGCTGATCCTGGCGCTCGCGGGCTCGCTGGACCGCTTCGCTGTCGAGCGGTTTGATGGCTGCGATTGTCTGCTTGAGCTTGTCCATTGGCACTCCTGAAAATCCTGTCAATTGGTGATTGGAATGTCTTACCGGCGCGGCCGGCAGCGCGTGATCGCCAGCGTCAGCGCCGCCGCCGAGGCGACCGACTGCGCCAGCAGGGGGGCTCGCCACTGTGGCGCGCCGGGCAGCGGGATCGAGTGCAGGGCAGGCCTGTGCGTCAGGAACCAGCGCCTGCGGCCACGCTTGGGGTCGGTCCAGGGCAGCACCTGTTCCACGTCCGGCAGGACACCGCCCATGGCGCACCAGAAAGCGCCGGAGGTCCAGCCGCAGCTGCTGCCGATCAGGCCCAGCATCAGCCCCACTGCCAGGCCCTCCGCCTTGTGCGCGGAGATATCTTTGTGTGGCGTCAGGTCAAGCAGCGCGTGGCCGGCGACGCCGACGGCGAACGCGCTGAGCGGGTTGTCGATCAGTCTGCCCACGGCAGCGTTCACGCAGGCGTGGGGAACGAGCATCATCGGGGAAGCATCTCCTTACTGGGGGCGGGACACCGCAATCCGCAGCGGCCGCCTGAACCCGTTTGCAACGCAATATTCTCAGATATTTCCCGGATAAAAGCAAACAGCGGCGGACAAGCCAGGGTTAATGAAAAAGGAATCGCCACCGATAATAGTTAAGCAGAAATCCCGCTGCGGCTCTCCTTTGAGGCTTTGTGAAAAGCGGAATTGCCGGGAGGTGATTTAATGACAGGTTCTTTTCGTATCGTGCTGGCGCTCGGCCTGGCTCTGGCGCTGCTGCTTTCAGCGAGCGTCATCGCTTACGCCAGCGTTGGCACCGGCGGTGCTGCCGGCGCGCAGTACCACGGCCATGGCTCGGTCCACGGTTCGGGATCGGGTGATCATGGCAGGAAGGCCGTCCATGAGTCCGGCAGGGTCAAGCCGGGTGAAGACGAGTATGGTCATGGCCGCGGGCATGATCGTCACGACGATTAAACCAAGAAATCGCCGGACCGCAAAAAAGGATTCCAGTTCGGGGATCCGCAGGAAAAACAGCAGGGCCGGAGCGCGAAGCGCTCCGGCCCTCTCCGTTAATCGCGTGCCTCCTTTACGCCACTAATCAGGGAATCCCCCTACCAATTTTGATTGCAATCAACGCGCCTGTTGTTCAGAATTAAATTGGCTGGAATAGATATGATTAGTATTCTTTGATATCAAGCATGGCTGGAGCCGCCATGCTTTCCCAGGGTTTCAAAGGATTATGGGTGAGAAGGGAGGTGGTTAGATGACAAGTTCGTTTCGTATTGCGATTGCTGTCTGTCTCGGCCTGACGCTCGTGCTCTCTGTCAGCGTCATCGCTTTTGCCGGCGGCAGTCCCGGCGCAGCCGCCTTCCAGCAGTACTGCGCCTCCTGCCACGGCAGCGACGGCCAGGGCACAGCTTATGCCCCCAACATCCAGGGCGAATCCCCAGGCGACGTAGTAGAGACCGCGCGCCATGGTGATGACGGCATGCCGTCATTCCCCGCGGGGGTAATTAGCAGCTCAACGCTGCATGCCATCGGCGGTTACGTCTCCGGGCTGGGCCATTCCGGCCAGCAGGAGTATAGGGGCCACGGCGGCGACGGCGAGGGCCATCACAGGGAAAGCAGCAGCGCCGGCCGCAGCCAGTACGGCGGCGTTCGCGAAGGACACGGCGATTAGGATCGGCACCAGGGATCCTGGATCGAAAGAGTAAACAGGGCGCCCCTGCGGGGCGCCCTGTTTGCCATCCGGCAACCGGTGGTTGCCGCGGATGCTGCTGGGAACCAATTTCGTCAGACAGGTTTATCCTGAATGGCATTGAACCCAGGCGAGCGTACGTTCAACGATCCAGCACCGCGCTCGATGAGCTTTCTCACAATCACAGTCAAGCTTCTCTAGCAGCAATGAGACAGTTACTAAGTCGCCGGCGTGAACGGCCCCATGGGGACAGTCGCCAGGCTGGAGGGGCAGAGCGGCTCGATGACGCAGTCGTCGCACCGCGGCCTGGCCGCCTTGCAGACCTGACGCCCATGCCGGACCAGGTTGACATGGAAGCTGTAAACGTCAGCCGGCGGCGTGACCGCCCCCAGGATCCGGTGGGCGCTCTCGCGTGTCGCCCTGGCATCCAGGAAATCCAGCCGTTTGGCAACACGGAACACATGTGTATCAACCGGAAACGCTGGCCGTCCCAGGGCGAACAGCAGCACGCAGGAAGCCGTCTTGACGCCGATGCCGGTGAAGGAGGTCAGATAGGCGATCGCCTCGCGGTCGCTCATCCGATCCAGAAATCCCAAGGACAGGTCGCCCTGCCCGGCGAGGATGCCCGCCAGGGCGCCCTTGATGTAGCGCGCCTTGGCATCGGCCAGGCCGCCGGAGCGGATGGCCGCGGCGATGCTGCTCTCGCCGGCGCCGGCGACATCCTGCCAGCGGGGGAAGCGCTCACGCAGCGAGTCGAGCGCCCGCTGCGCGTTTGTGTCAGTGGTGTTTTGTGACAGGATGGTGAAGACCAGCTCCTCCACCGGGGAGAAGCGCGGCTGCCACTGGGGGCGGCCGTAGCGGCGTTCCAGGCGTTTGATGACCACGGGCAGCCGGGCGGGTGCAATCAAGCAAAATCCTTCCCGGTGCAGACGCGCAGCGCCCCCGGGGCCACCGTGATGCTCATCGGCAGCTCGCCGATCAGTTCCCCGTCGGTCTGCACCGGCACCGGCTCGCCCGACGGGCAGTAGACTTCCACCCGCTCGGCGCAAAAATAATCGGCCAGCGAGGGGTCGACGTGGTTTCGTCTCAGGGCCGCCACCCAGAAATTGAGCATCTCCTGGATGCTCTTTCCCTTCAGCACGCATACATCAAGCAGACCGTCGGTCATGCTGGCTTCCGGCGTCGGGCCGAATTTGCCGCCGTAGTAGCGCGAATTGGCGACCACGACGAAATAGCCTTCACGGCGCCGCCCCGCCGCTTCGACCTGGAGCGGCTGGAGGTCCTGCTGCAGGAGCGTGACCAGTCCCGTGACGGGATACGCGGCGCGCCTGATCGACCGTTTCAGCACCGGGATGATGTTCTTGATCACGAGCGCGTCAAACCCGATTCCCGCCATCAAGGCGAAGTAGCGGCTGCCGGCGACGCCCAGATCGACCGCTGTGCTCTGGCCGGAGCAGGCAAGCTCGCAGGCTTCGCGCAGCCGTAGCGGGATGTCCAGCTCGAGGGCCAGCACGTTGGCGGTGCCGGCGGGGATGATCGCCATCTCCGTCCCGCTGCCCGCCATGCCGTTGATGACTTCATTGATGGTGCCATCGCCACCAGCCGCCACCAGCCGCGGCGCGCCGCTGGCAACCACGCGACGGGCCAGGCCCGTGGCCGAGCCGGTGCCCGAGGTGGGCAAAAGCTCGGTCTGGCAGCCCAGCTCTGCGAGCGCGCTCACCGCCCGGCGCACCCGGCGCTCGCTGCCGCCTCCGGCGATCGGATTGTAGATGATGGGAAGCGCCGCGCTCATCAATCTGCTCTTCCCCCTTAGGGCAGCGGCCGCGGTATCCGTTGCCGGCCCGCGAAACCGACGAAGTCCTTGTAGCCGGCGGCGCGGGCATGCCGCAGCAACAGGTCGAAATCCTGTCCGACCTGCGCCGGCTTGTGGGAATCGGAGCCGAACGTGATCGGCACGCGGTGCTCATGCATGATCTCCAGCAGCTCCAGACCGGGATAGATCTCTTCCACCGGTTTGCGCAGGCCGGAGGAGTTGAGCTCGATGGCGACGTTGCTCTTCGCCAGCGTGGCGCCGACCTCGTGGTAGAGCTCTGACAGATCGCGCGTGGGCCGGTGGCCATATTTTTTGACCACATCCAGATGTGTCATGACGTCGAAGAGACCGGTGCGCGCTGCCGCCATCACGTGCTCGAAGTAGAGGCGGTAGACTTCATTGATGTCACGCCGCTCGAACTCGTACTTGAAGCGCGACTGGTCGATGCCCCACTCGCCGATGAAATGCACCGAACCATATACGTAATCAAAGGGATAAAGCGCCAGCAGCCGGGCGACATCGTCCAGGTGCTGCACTATATAGTCGGCTTCGATTCCCAGGCGGATGGGAAATCCCGGGTTCGCTTCCCGCAGCGCGAGTACACGCTCGACATACACCGGCAGGTCCGCGTGGCACATCGCCAGTGTCGGGTCGTCGATGTGGAACAGCGGCAGGTGGTCGGCGAATCCCATCTCCGGCATGCCGCGGCTGATCGCTGTTGCCACGTACTGCTCCATCTCGCCGCCGGCATGGCCGCAGAACGGCGTGTGGATATGATAATCGGGCAGATGTGGTTCCTGCGTCAAGTAACGCTCCGGTTCGTCCGCGAATGTCATCACGCCTGGCCGGCTCTGGCCGGCGCCTTAATTATAACCTGTGCCGCTCCCGGATGAACTCCGGGGGGACGTTGCCTTCCTAGCGCCCCCCTTGCATTAGGTGCTTCGACTAATTATTATAATACTAGCCTAACTATTTTTGGGCGATAAATTTTATTCCGGTTAAGTGACAAATTTACTCGAGGAGGGGCAATATGCCTAATGCGATCACCCCCGCAGTTGAGGAATACCTTGAGGCGATCTACAAGATGTCCCTGGAGGGACAGGTAATAGCGGCGCGCCTGGCCGAGCGGATGAAGGTCTCGCCGCCGACGGTAGCCGACATGCTCAGGCGCCTGACCGGGAACGGCTTCGTCAAGGTCAGCCGCCGCGAGGGAGTGCAGCTGACCCGGAAAGGCCACGAGACGGCGGAATCGCTGGTGCGGCGCCATCGCCTCTGGGAGCGCTTTCTGACGGATGTGCTCGGGCTGGACTGGGGCGAGGTGCACGAGGAAGCCTGCCGTCTGGAGCACGCCATGAGTCCGCAGGTGGAGGAGAAGCTTGCCCAGATCCTCGGCAACCCCGAGACATGTCCCCACGGTTTCCCCATCCCGGGAACGAAGAAGGCCAGGCAGCGCGACCGCGATGCGATGCCGCTGTCGCAGCTGTGTGTGGGTGATGAAGGCGTCATCGAACGCGTCACCGAAGAGGAGCCGAAGCTGCTGCAGTATCTGGCCACGCTGGGCCTGTTTCCCGACGCGCGCGTCAAGGTCAAGGAGATCGCGCCCTTCAAGGGGCCCATGCTGGTCAG
>JAJYLK010000054.1 GCA_021787775.1 Actinomycetes bacterium
GGTAGCCGACCAGGTTCTGTCCCCGCAGCAGCATCTGCAGCGGCGTCTTGGGGCAGTGCTGCTTGATCGTCCGCAGGCGCTCCCAGGGGTTCTCGTTCAGGAAGCGCAGGCAGCTGTCGAAGGTTGCGCCGCCCCATACCTCCAGGGAATAGAAGCCGATCTCGTCCATGCGCGCCAGGATCGGCAGCATGTCGCCGGTGCGCATGCGCGTGGCCCACAGCGATTGATGCCCATCCCTGAGCGTGGTGTCGGTAATGAGGACGCGGCGTGCCTTGACCATCGCCCTAGACGCTTACCCTTTCCACATACTCGCCGGTGCGGGTGTCCACCTTGACCACGTCGCCTACCTTGAGGAACAGCGGCACGTTGACCACCGCGCCGGTCTCCAGCGTGGCCGGCTTGGAGCCGCCGCTGACGGTATCGCCCTTGACGCCAGGCTGCGTATCGGCGACCGCAAGCTCGACGAAGGTCGGCGGCAGCAGCTCGGCGGGGCTGCCATCGACCACCAGCAGCTCCACGTCCATGTTCTCCTTGACGAATTTGAGGCGGTCGCCGACCAACGCCACCGGCAGCGACGTCTGCTCGTAGGTGTCATTGTCCATCAGCACCACTTCGTCCGGCGTCGAATAAAGATAGAGCATCTTCTTGCTCTCGGTGCGCACGCGCCGGAATTTCTCACCCGCGCGGAACGTGCGGTCCAGCACCGCGCCGGTGCTGATGTTCTTGATCCTGGTGCGCACGAAAGCGCCGCCCTTGCCAGGCTTGACGTGCTGGAACTCGACGATGGTGAAAGCCTGGCCATCGACCTCGATGCTCATGCCGTTTTTAAAGTCGTTTGTAGAAACCAAATTTCCTCCGAGATGTAAACATTTTAAAACAGGGGGGACGCAGAAGATTTTACACTAAAACCGCTGACCGAGGGAAGATGCAGGCGGCCTGCGGCGAATCGCGCAGGATTTTCTCAGCGCAGGAAGATCAGCTCGCGGGGCGCTGTCGTCAGCGGAACGGGCCGGCTGGCGCCGATGAGCACCGTATCCTCGATGCGGACGCCGCCGCGGCCTTCGAGGTAGATGCCAGGTTCCACGGTCACTGTCATTCCCGCCGCCAGCACCTCCCGCGAGCGCGATGCCAGCACCGGCCCCTCATGTGCCTCCAGGCCGACGCCGTGCCCCAGCGCATGCCCGAACTGGGGGCCGTAGCCGGCGGCGGCGATATGCCCGCGCGCAAGCGCATCCATTTCGGCGCAGGCAGTTCCGGGACGGGCGGCCACCATGGCCAGCGCCTGCGCTTCCTTCACCACCCGGTAGATCTCTTCCAGCTTCGGCGGCAGCGGCCCGGTGGCGAAGGTGCGGGTGGTGTCAGAGCAGTAGCCTCCTACCGAGGCGCCCATGTCGATCACCACCAGCTCTCCCGGGCGAATGATCCTATCCGTGGGAACCGCGTGCGGCATCGCCGAGCGCGCTCCGGAAGCGACGATAATGGGGAACGGTAGCGGCCCGGAGCCGGCCTCACGCATCGACCGTTCCAGCATCCAGGCGACCTGCAGCTCGCTGCTGCCGGTCACGCGCCGGCGGCGCAGGCGCGCAAGGGCTGCATCGGCGATGGCGCAGGCCCGCCGTATGGCGGCCAGCTCGCCGCGCTCCTTCACCTGTCGCAGCCGCTCCACGGCGCCGCCGCAATCTTTCAGCTTCACACCCCTGAGCGCCTTTTTCAGCGCCCCGAACTGCGCCTGGTGCAGATGCCGCCCCTCGTAGCCGAGCGTTCCCAGCTTCAGCCTGCGGGAGCCCGCATAGGCAGCCGCTCCTTCCAGGGCAGCTCCGCCGGTCACGACCACGCGATAGCCGTTCACCTGTCGCGCCGCCTGGGTACGGTAACGAAAGTCAGTGAAGAAGAGTCGCTGTCTGGCAGTGATGAGCGCGCATCCGGACGAGCCGGTAAAGCCGGTCAGATACCGGACATTGGCCAGATGCGTCACCAGCAGCGAATCGCAAGGCAGCTCCCTGAGCAGGTTGTGGCCCCGTACTAGCGCTGCGTGTTCGCGGTGCGGTCCGCCAGCCACTCAAGCGCCTCCAGATAGCCGTTCAGTCCCTTGCCCGCGATCGTCAGGCCGCACACGTCGCTGATCACGGAGTGGCGGCGCCATTCTTCGGGGCGATGGGCGATATCGGAGAGATGCACTTCCACCACCGGCGCCGCTACCAGCTCGAGGGCGTCATGGATCGCGTAACTGTAGTGCGTCCACGCGCCCGGATTGATGATCATCGCGTCCAGGACGCCGCAGAGTTCATGGATCTTTTCCACCAGCTCGCCCTCGTGATTGGTCTGGAAGCATAGGCAGTTGGAAAAACCGGCCGCCGCCGCCCGGACGCGCACGGCGCTTTCCAGCTCTTCCAGGGTCAGCGTGCCGTAATGCTCCGGATCGCGACGGCCGAGCATGTTCAGGTTGCATCCGTGTAGTAGCGCCAGTTTCATCGCGCCGCTATCCTCCCGCCACCAGGCGCTCAACTTCCCGGCGAAGGGCGCCCGCATCGACATCGCAGTTTATCACCGGCTCGCCGAGGCGCTTGAGCAGCACCATGTTGGCTGACAGGTCATCGGCCTTCTTGTCGCTGGCCATCGCCGACTGCACCTCGCCGGGATCGATGCCCTCGATCCTCGCCGGCAGCCCCAGCAACTCCAGCAGCGACAGCAGGCGGTCGCCATATTCCGCGGGCAGCCCGAATTCCTGCCGCGAAAGCCTGACGGCCGCCAGTAGCCCCAGCGCTACCGCCTGTCCATGCGAGTAGCGTTGGTAACCACCCGCCACCTCGATGCCGTGGCCGACCGAATGGCCCAGATTAAGCACCGCGCGCCGGCCATAATCGCGCTCGTCTTCCGACACGATCCTGAGCTTGTATTCGATGCAGCGGCGCACCACCGGCTCGACATACGCCATGTTGAGCGCCAGGAATTCCTGGTTGCTGATCTCGAAATTATCGAAAAAATCATCCCCCGTGAGCAGGCAGTATTTGACCACCTCCGCGAGCCCCTCGACCAGCTGATCCCGCGGGAGCGTCTTCAGCAGCGCCGGGTCGGTCAGCACCATGTCCGGCTGGTAAAAGGAACCGACGTAATTCTTGGCTTCCGGGATGTTGACCCCGGTCTTGCCGCCGATGCTGCTATCCACCTGCGAGAGCAGGCTGGTGGGCACCTGCATCAGCCCGATGCCGCGCATGTAAGTGCTGGCGACGAAGCCGGCCAGGTCGCCAACGACGCCTCCGCCCAGGGCGCAGACGGCATCGCGCCGGCGCGTCTTCAACGCAAACAGCTGCGAGTACAGCCAGGTGGCCATCTCGAGGCTCTTGACGCCCTCGCCCGGATCGACGACGATCGTGCTGGCCTCCAGCCCGGCAGCGGCGAAAGCGGCCTCGGCCGCCGCCAGATGGAATCCGGCCACGTTGGCGTCGGTGATGATGACGACCTTGCCCCGCTTCCCCAGCGAACTCCACAGCCGGCCGGCATCGGCCAGGCCGCCACCGCTGAGAAACACCGGATATTCCTTGCTCCTGGTATTGGCAAGCAGCTGGATCATGCTATGCCGGCCACGCCCAGGCGCCGCAGGATCCTGACGATCCCGTCGGCGACGGTTTTGACATTATTTTCTTTTGTATCAACCACATACCGGGCCAGCTCCAGATAAAGTTTCTCCCGCTGGGCATACAGCCGCCGGAATTCATCCGCGTCACGCGCCAGCGGCCGCGAAGAGCTGCGCACGCGCGCGAAGGCGCGGTTCACGTCCTCGTCCAGAAGGAATACCAGGGGTTCGCGCCGCAGGCGCTCCGCGACCGCGGGAATGGTGACTGCGCCGCCGCCGAGCGATACCACCGTGCCTTCCGATGAAACATCCGCCTCGTCAAGAAGTCCCAGGACTACGCCCTCCTCCGCCCGCCGGAAAGCCGCCTCGCCTTCCTGCTTGAAGATCTCGGCGATGGAAGCGCCTGCCTGCTCTTCGACAATAGGGTCGGCGTCGAAAAAATCCCATCCCAGACCGCGCGCCAGATAGTTGCCTACGGCGGTCTTGCCGCTGCCCATGAAGCCGATCAGGATCAGGGTCGGGGCCAACTATCCCTCAGCCTCCTCAGATAGGCCAGATACGACCCCTTCATGTCTTCGATGGAGTCTCCACCGAGCTTCTCCATCATGGCACGGGCCAGCTCGATGGCAATCATCGCCTCGCCGACCACCGCCGCCGCCGGCACGGCACAGACATCGCTGCGTTCCTTCAGCGCCGGCGCCGCCTTGCCGCTGGCGATGTCAACAGACTCCAGCGGGCAGGTCAGTGTGGGGATGGGCTTCATCGCGGCGCGGACGATCAGCGGCGCGCCGGTGGTGATGCCCCCCTCCAGGCCGCCCGCATGGTTGGTGCGGCGGTAGTAACCCTTCCCGGGCCTGAAAAAAATCTCATCGTGCACTTTGGAACCGGGCCTGGCTGCGGCGGCAAAACCATCGCCCACCTCGGCGCCCTTGATCGCCGGGATACTCATCAGCGCTCCGCCCAGCCGGCCGCCAAGCCGCTCCGGCCCGGAAGCATACGAGCCCAGGCCGGGTACGAGCCCGAATACCGCCACCTCGAAGACGCCGCCCAGCGACTCGCCCTGCTTGCGCGCGGCGACGATGGCATCAGTCATCGCCTTTTCCCTGCCGGCGGCAAGCGTGCGCACCGGCGAGCCGTCCACTTTGCCGAAATCTTTGGGGTCGAGCGATTGCCTGCCGCGGGCGGCGACCTTGCCGATGCGCGTCACATGACTGAAGATCGTGACACCAAACTCATCCAGCAGCCGTCTGGCGATTGCTCCCACCGCTACACGTGTCGCTGTTTCCCGGGCGCTGGCGCGCTCCAGTACGCTGCGGATATCGCCCAGACCGAATTTCTCCGTGCCGCTAAGGTCGGCGTGCCCCGGCCGCGGCACCGTCAGCGGCTCTGCCCTTTTCCCCGGTGAGGCGGCGCCGACGGACATCACTGACTTCCAGTTCTTCCAGTCGGCATTGAGGATGCGCAGCCCGATCGGCGTACCCAGGGTCTGTCCGTAGCGGACTCCGCTGGTGATCGTCGCCCTGTCGGTCTCGATGCGCATGCGGCCGCCGCGGCCGAAGCCGAGCTGACGCCGTGCCAGGTCCCGGTCGATATCCTCAGTCCCAAGCGTCAAACCGGCGGGGATGCCCTCGACGATCGCCATCAGCTCGGGGCCGTGAGATTCTCCGGATGTCGTATAGCGAAGATTCATGTCAATCATTGCCAGGGCTGTGACTTACTAAAATTAATGCAGATGATGATTATCGCGCAAGCCGAGACCGGCATGCCCGGGCAGACGAGGCACCTGAGCGGCCCTCAGCGACAGTCGCGGCCGTGCCTTATTTGCCCAGCACGGTACCGGTGGAGCCCGTCGAGCCTCCGGTTGAACCGGTGCCCGTAGAGCCGGTGCCCGTAGAGCCCGTGCCTGTTGAGCCCGTGCCTGTGGAACCAGTCCCGGTCGATCCTGTGCCGGTGGAACCGGTGCTGCCGGTGCCGGTGCCAGTGCCCCCTGTGGAGCCCGGAACCGTACCGCCGGTGGAAGGGATTCCGGGCGATGTCGATGAACCGGTCGGCGATGACGCCGAGCCCGGTGTGGAACTGGAGCCCGCCTGCATCTGCTGGACCCACGGATCCTTGCGGGTAAACACGTTGGCCCACATCGTCGAAGCCGTGCTGGAGTCAAGCGATGAAGACGTCGACAGCGACGACAGCCGCGGGGGCGCCGTGGAATGCGAGCCCGGCGTCGTCCCGGTGGAAAGCGCGGCCGTGCTCGGCCTCGTTCCTGCCTGCGTCCCGGTTCCGGTCGACTGCTGCGGCGCTGATGACTGGCTGCCGCACGATAGCGCCAGCGTCACGGAAACAACGAGCAGCACAACCGCCGCCACGCCGGCCACCAGGGGCGCGTGCTTGAAATCATCAATTCTTCCAAAAATCTCGTCTAGCATTTTCTTACCTTACCCATTCACGGGGCGAACGATCCGCCCACAGTCCTGCCGGCGTTATTAATCTGACCGGCCTAGCTGCCTCCGGACGCCCCGGCGCTGCCGGGCGTTGTGGTAGCGCCGCTGCTGCTACTACTGCCAGGCGCGGCCGCGCCCGGCTTGGTCGTGGTCGACGGAGTGGTCATGAATACGTTGATGTCCATCGACAGCATGATATGTCCCGGCGTCACCTGTCCTGTCGACGAGACCGAAGGAAACTTGAAGCCGGAAACATCCGGTTCGCCGATCTTAAACGTCACGACGTTGATCAGGCGGCCGCTGACGTTGACATCGCTGCCTTCCATCCTGGCGTAATTCTCCACCCTGTACAGAAAATCATTGACGTCGAAAAAGCTGCCTTCGATCTTCAGCGACAGCGGGATGATCGTTGCGCCAGGGGTGCCGGCCACCGAAGCGCCTGGCTTGATGTCCATGAAGCTGACGCCGGCATCAGTCGCGGTCTGCTGCAGCTCGATCATCAGCGACGGCAGCTGGCTGTCGGTGGGGATCAGCTTGTCCAGCTTGATCAGGTCGCCCTCGGTCTGCTGGGCGGCCGTCCGCTGCTGATCGATCGTAGCCAGCTTTTTCTTGTTCTCCTGCAGCTTGGCATATTCGCTGGAGATGTTTGTCTGCAGCGTCGCATTTTCATCGCGTTTCGGGCTGATCAGCAGGAAGTACCACGCCACGAGCAAAACCACGGCGGCAAGGCCGATGAGGATGCCTATGTCGCGCTTTTTCATGGCGCTATCCTTCCGCCCGGCGAGGTCGCAGTCGTGACCGCCGGGCTGGCGGCGCCGCCGGGATTAGTGCCGGTGTTCGGCGTGGTGCCCGTTGTCGGCGTGGTGCTGGCAGGCGTACTCGGTAGCGGCGTCACAGTCGCTGGCGCCTGCGTTGCCGGCGCCTGTCCGTTCTGCTTGAGGAAGACGCCGATGCGGAAGTGGATGGCCAGCGAATCACCAAGTTTCTCCGTGTCGGCGCTGATAAGCGTGACGTTCTGCAGCGATGGCAGCAGCCCCAGCCTGATCAGGAACGTCGCCACGGACGGCATCGCCGCATTGTCGGTATAACCCTCGATGGTGATATCCGGCGCCGACTGGGTGCTCCCGGCGCCCGCTTTGGCGGTGGTGCCGCCGGTGGTCACCGGCGAGCCGGTGACCGAGGCATCCATCGATGTCAGCCAGATATCCGAAGGGATCACGAATGAGATGTCATCCAGGATCCGCGACCAGCGGACCCGCTGATCGTACACGGTCTGGACGCTGTTGAGCTTGGTCTGCTTCTGATTCTGGATATCC
>JAJYLK010000055.1 GCA_021787775.1 Actinomycetes bacterium
AAAGCTGGCTACCGCTTCGGTACCGTCGGAGCAGTTATCACACATGACAACGATCACATCAGGTAACCGGGTTTGGGCCAGCAACGATTGCATGCAATCGCTGATGGTCGATTCTTCGTTATGCGCGGGAATTACAACCGCAATTTTCACTTCATCCTCTTTGTTCTGACAGGGTTAGCCAGTTAAAAAAATCAAGCAGGTGCACAAGCGGGCGGATTAAAAATAAAAAAAACAGCCAATCAGGTGAGACCCAATCGCTGCCAGAGGCCAGTATTACGGCAGTGGGGGCTCCGTATTTTTTGTTATTCCGCCCTTATTCGCTCAAAGCGAAAGGAAAAGTAAACCCTTCTATCCGCTTAAGCAATAAACCAAACATGATAAAGAGGTTGATAATTTCATGAAATGAATAATTTTACAACCAGAAATTCTCTATTCAAATAAATCAATTCATGGCGGATTCGACTCCCAAGTGCAACACCAGGTCGTTTTAAGATGCAAGCTTGCCTGTCTTCCCGGGCCTCCCGGACGCCTGCTGATTCAAGGAGTGAATGATGCCACCGATACTATTTAGGAAAGCGGGCATTTGGTTCTTTGGGGGAGAGAAGCCAAGTCTCGGCGACAAAGGCAAAGCTTTGGAAACGGAGCGGCGCAAAGCCAGGGGTCTACGGTTCATTAGAGCCAATACGGTCTGGCTGCCGACCAGGAGTCTTGACTTCGATGAGGCTGGTTCGATTTGCAATCATACTGGTTTTGTCATTGATCACCACCGGTGTGTTTGCTGCCGGCATTTCATATGCGGAAAGCGGATCCTCTCCGGCCTTGGGAGTCTTTCTGGACAATCCCTCTTCGCTGGGCAATTTCGAGACAGAAATCGGAAGACCGGTAGACAGTTTCCACACTTTCTACGCGATCGGTGACAATCTGGATACCGGTGCCCTTGGACCGGTTGCAGCCCAGGGCAAGACTATAATGGTCTCTCTGGAGATGTGGAACCCGAATTCGACCGATCCGATCAACCAGCCCGCGTACCAGCTAATAAATATCACCAACGGCAGCTTCGACAGTGACATCCACCGCTGGGCCAGCGAGCTGCGAGACTTCGGCTACCCGGTGCTCTTGCGGCCGATGCCGGAGATGAACGGCGACTGGACGCCATGGGGCGGCACGGTCAACGGCAATACCCCCTCCGATTTTATCCCCGCCTGGCGGCATATCCACGACATTTTCGTCCAGGAGAATGCTGCTAACGTCAAGTTCGTCTGGTCGCCAAACGCCGACTACGATAATGCTTCGGCTACCAGTACATTTGACGCCTACTACCCCGGCGACGCATACGTGGACTACACCGGCCTTGATGGCTACAATTGGGGCACCTCGGCTTCCTGGGGTTCCCAGTGGCAGAGCTTCACCGATATTTTCGCTCCCAGCTACGACGTCTTCACTGCCCGCACTGCCAAACCGGTTATAATCTGTGAGACCGCCTCCACCGAGCAGGGTGGCAACAAGGCCCAATGGATCAGCGACATGTTCGCGCAGTTGCCGGCGCGCTTTCCGCGCATCACCCAGGTCACCTGGTTTAACGTCAACAAGGAAACCGACTGGCGGGTGGAGAGTTCCACTGCCAGCCTGGCTGCCTTCAGGGCGGCGCTGCTCCCCAAAGGCACCCCGCCCGTGGTAAATATCACCTCGCCGGCCGCGGGAGCCATTGTCTCCGGTCAGGCCAGCGTGGAAGTCAGCGCTTCTGACAATGTCGGCGTTACCCGTGTCGAGCTCTATGCCGGCGGCCTCCTGGTGGGCAGCAGCAACGCGGCTCCCCATACCTTTACGCTTGACACCCAGGCACTGGCTAACGGCACCGCCACGTTGACGGCAAAGGCATATGACGGCGCCGGCAACTCATCAGCGGCGACGCTTAACGTTACAGTCGATAACAGCACGGACCGCGATTGCTACTTCGGCTGGTACGACGACGCCTCCAGAGGCATGCAAAGCTGGGTGGTGATCGGCAATCCCGGTACAGATCCGCAGCAGGCTCAAGTCTACATTGCCGGCCGGCTGATGGGCAGCTACGACATCGGCCCCGGCCAGCGGGTGACGCCCACCTATCCCGGGACGATGGACGGCCCTGTAAAGGTGGTTTCCACAACCGGTGGCGAGCTGCTGGCCAGCGAGCGCACACTCTATAACGGTAATTTCTCGGAGTTTACCGCTACGGCGGAACAAAACCTGAGCCAGGACGCCTATCTGGCCTGGTACGATGACCGCTCCATGCAAACCTGGGTGATCGTGGCCAACCAGGGTAACCAGCCGGCCGACGTTGACATCTCATCCGGAAGCAGTGAGCTTGGCCATTACACGGTGCCGGCCGGCGGCAGGATAACTCCCCAGTTCGCCAACGTGATGGACGGTCCGCTACATGTGACTTCCGCCTCCGGCCAGCCGCTGATAATCAGCGAGCGCTCCGTTTACGGCACGTCCTTTAATGAAACCGCTGCCGTTCCGGCAGCATCGCTGGCCTCGGAGAACTTCTTTACCTGGTACGACAACCTGTCGCCGGGCATGCAAACATGGATCGTCATCGATAACCCGGGATCGGGTGAAGCCGACGCAGATGTCTACGTCGCCGGCGAGCTCATGGGTCATTACAGCGTGGCCGCAGGCCAGCATGTCACTCCCAAATATATTGGCACAATGAACGGGCCCGTGAGGGTGGTGACTGCTAACGGCCAGCCACTGATTGTTTCTGAACGCTCTGTGTATGGCGGCTCATTTGATGAGAACAACGGCCAGATCCAAGCCAACTTCAGTTCACAGCAGTGGTTTGCCTGGTATGACAGCACCACGCCGAACATGAACGCATGGCTGCTTATCGGCAATCAGGGTTCGCAGCCGGCGAACGTGAGCGTCAAGATCGCGGGCGTCGATCAGGGAGATTACCTGATTCCTCCCGGCGGACGAGTCACGCCAATCTATCCAGGTCAGATGAATGGCCCGGTTGAAGTCGCTTCTGCCGATTCAGACAAGTTGATAGTCAGCCAAAGAGTTATATATAAGGGATCGTTCAGCGAGATTCACGGCATGGGCCTGTAATGAGGAAGAGCGTGAAAAAAAACACGCAGGAACGAGATGGCAATCATTCAGCAGGCTGATTATCTGGTACGCCCGACAGGAATCGAACCTGTAACCTTGGGATTAAGAGTCCCCTGCTCTGCCAATTGAGCTACGGGCGCATATGTGCCATATTGTGAGACTGTCATCGCGACGGTGGTGACGGTCAAGCAGCCACCGCGCCATAACTTCCAACGGCCCGTCTGGCGGGCCGAGAAGATAGTCTAGCATACCCGCGGGTGCGGATGAAATCACTGCCCGGCCGGGATTCTCATGCGGCGGATTACCTCATCCGCGCTCGAACTGGATCCTCGGCCTCACAGGTTCGAAGCCACGGCGTAGATGGCGAAGGCGGCGTACCAGGCTCCGCCGAGCAGCAGCATCCACCAGGCGAGCGCCTTTCTCAGTCGCATCCACAGCAGCAGCATCAGTCCGGAGCCGAGCGCCAGCGCGGCGCTGACGACTGCGACGCCGCTCAGCCGCCAGTCGGTCAGCAGCAGGCCCACCGACACGGGGAAGACGCTCTGGAAGACCATGGCGCCGGTGATGTTGCCCAGCGCCAGCGTATCCTTGCGAGCGCGGATCCAGATAACGCTGTTGAATTTCTCCGGCAGCTCCGTGGCGATCGGCGTGATCAGCATCGAGACCACCAGCGCCGGCAGACCGAGGAAGTCGGCTACCGACCCGACCGCGTCGACAAACAGCCGCGCTCCCAGGATGATCGCCACAAGTGACACCAGGATCTGCGCCACGATCCGGGGCAGGTGCGGCAGTTGCGGCAGATGGTTCCGGTGGAAGTAGAGCTCGCGGGTTTCGCCGTCGAGATCGCCTTCCGTCTTGAGCGTGAGGTAGACGTAAACCGCGTAGCCCAGCCACAGCAGCGGCGCCAGCGCCAGGCTGAGCGGCCGCAGGTGCAGGATGCCCGCTGCGATCGCGAGCGTGTAAAAGCAGAGGAAAAAGGTCAGGTCACGGCCGACTATGCGATGGTTGACAAGAGGGTTGAGCCGACGTTTTCTGGTGAAATGGAAAATGACCAGCGCCGCGCCGGTGACGAACATCGCCAGCGTCGAGAGCATGAACGGCGCGCCGAGGATGGCGCCGATGCCGATATCCTCGCCGTGGTTGCCGCCAGTGAATACGATTGCCACCAGTGGCACCAGCGTCTCCGGCAGCGCCGTGCCGATCGCGGCCAGGATGCTGCCGACCGCGCCTTCACCCAGCCCGTGCTTCTTCCCGAACCACTCGATGCCGTTGGTGAAGCCTTCACAGCCGGCGAGGATGACTATCAGGCTGGCGGCAAGCAGCAGGACGGTCATCGCTTGCCGGAGTCGATGGAATCGTTCAACAACAGGTATATTTCATCGGCGGACGAAAATATGGAAGGTGTCCCTGAATTTTTACAAGTGGATAGAATTAAAGGCGTCCCCGGTTTTTACGGATTATAGCATCGCGCCGGCGCTTGAAGGGCCCGGGCGGCGCTTGACGGCGTGGTTTGAACTGCCGATAGACGAGCAACATTCTCCATGAATCCGAGACAGAGGGTCAAATGATCGCGCCTGCGCACGGACACGAGCATCGCAGCGCCAAGCTGGGAGCGGCGCTGGTTTCCGTGCTTGTCAATCTTTTTCTGATCACGCTGAAGGTGGTCATCGGCGGCCTCACCGGCAGCATCGGCATCCTCGCCGAGGCGGCCCATTCGCTGCTGGACCTGGTCGCCAGCGTGCTCGCTTTCTTGGGGATCCACTGGGCGGAGCGGCCGGCCGATCCCAGCCATGCCTTCGGCCACGAGAAATTCGAGAACATGAGCAGCGGCCTACAGATGTTGATGCTGGGTGCTACCTGTGCTGTCATATTCTATGAAGCTATCAAAAGAATGGCCACCGGCTTTTCCATCAACGTCACCTGGTACGCACTGGCGGTGATGGCTGTCTCCATCGTGCTCGATTTCTGGATCAGCCGCTATCTGCATAAAACCGCGCATCATGCCGGCGGCAGCGTGGCGCTGGAGGCCGACGCACTGCACTTCCTCTCTGATATGTGGGGAGCGGCAGCCGTGGTCATCGGGCTGACTCTGGCGGCGCTGGGGCTGAAAATCGCCGATCCGATCGCCGCCATCGCCGTCGCCATGGTCATCGGCGGCACTGCGGTGCGCTCGGGCTTGCGGACTGCCGCCATCCTGATGGACAAGAGCCCCGGCCAGGCAATGATCGACCGGGTGGCGCAGGTGGTGCGGGCGCATCCGGAGATCATCGACTTCCACACGCTGCGGGCGCGCCAGGCGGGCAGCAAGATCCTGCTGGACGTCTGCATCGAGCTGGACGAAAGCACTGGCCTGGGGCACGCGCACGAGATCTCGCACGAGGTCGCGGAACAGATCAAGCGGGAGATACCGCAGGTGACGGATGCGCTGGTCCATGCCGAGCCGGCCTGCCGCATCGAGCCGCACGAGGAGCACGAACATCCGGGGCACAAATGAACCGGGATAGATCGCCCCGTTCAGGGCACTGCGGCGCGCCTAGATCTTCAGGCTTCTGAACACCAGGCCGGTGAGCGGTTTGGGGTAGAAGTAGGTGGATTTGCGCGGCATCTTCTCGCCGGCTTCGGCCACGTCCCTGATCTCTTCCATGCTGGTGGGGTTGACAAAGATGGCTATCTGAGCGCCGGCTGTGCCTGTGTCGATCCGGCGGAAAGCAGCCTCGGTGCGCTCCACGAAGCGGACACGGGCATCCGCGTTCGCCCCTCCAGGACGGATGCCCAGGGCGCCGGCAAGGATGATCCGGTCCAGCACGGCCACATCCAGCGAACGGTAGGCTGCCGAGTGGGGATCGTCGTCCGCCGTCAGCAGTGGCCGGCGCTGGCGCGCCGCCAGCACGCGGTATTCATCGGTGGCAGGCAGGTACATGCCAAAAGCGTTGCGCTCGCGGCCGTGCGCGGCCATCATCTCAATCATCCGCTGCTGCCTCGCCTGCCCCGCGCCGGGGACATCCAGGGCTTCGAAATGTTCGCCCAGCAGCTCCGCCGCGCCGGCGACAGTCGCCGCGCTCAGGCCGGAGACGAACCGGTGGATCGGCAGCACCGAGCGGCTGTCGCTGTCCATGCTGGCAAGGTAGACCATGGTGAAGTCGAATGGCTGGCTGCCGCCCGGATGCCCGCTGCCTGACCGGTCGCTGCCGGCTCCGGCGGCGCGGCGCCGGTCGCGGTAGGCCAGCATCGTCTCGTAGCGGTGGTGGCCGTCAGCGATCAGCAGCGTACCTCGGGAGAGCGCGCCGCTCAGCGCCTCGACCGCCTTCGGCTCGTCCAGCGCCCAGAGCGTATGGCGCGTACCGGCCTCGTCGGTCAACGACAGCGCCGGCGCGCCGCCGGATTCAGCCGCCTGGCGGGCGATCGCGTTTTCCGGATCGGAGTAGAGCAGGAAGATGGGGCTCAGGTTGGCCTCGGTGGCTTCGATCAGGCGCAGCCGGTCCTCCTTGGGTCCCGAAGCGGTCTGTTCGTGCGGCAGGATCCTGCCTTCGGCAAAGTCGGCCAGCCGTACGGCGCAGATGAATCCTTCACGTACCGCCGGCGCGCCGCCGGGCGTCAGGTACTCCTCGCGCAGGAAGTAGATCGCCGGCCGCGGCTCGGGCCGCAGGACATCCCCGGCCAGCCACTGCTCGAGCAGCGCCGCGGCGCGCGTGTAGCGGTTCTCGCTGTCACTGTCGCCGGGCAGGGTCAGGCCGAAATCGAGATGGATGGCGTTGTCCGGGTGCTTTTCGTGGAAATGAAGCTGCGCCCGCGGACCGATGATGTCGTAGGGAGGGGAGACGACCGCTGACAGATCCGGCACGAGCTGCCGGTTGTAGCGCAGCCCGCGAAAAGGAATTATTTGGCTAGCCTTCGCGGACAATCCGTTGTGTCACTTCCTGGAAATGAAATCCCCAGATGATCAACTCGACGGTCTCCGAAAAAGCTTTCGGCTTGGTGATCAGGACTTTTATCAACAGGTGCCAGTACCGATAGGCATTCCTGGAAAAGAGGCCGATCTTGAAGATGCTGATAATGAAGGCCCGGATGTCGCGCAGATTATGGCGCCCCGCGCTTTTCCTGACAGTCGGCCGGTAATACTTCAGGAATGCTTCCACCCTTTTGTAGTAGATCTTTGGGGAATAGATGTCGGTCAGCACCCGGTGATATCCGGCGATAAGTTTTTCCGCCGGGATCCTGGGA
>JAJYLK010000056.1 GCA_021787775.1 Actinomycetes bacterium
CCCGAAACGCCGCACAAATCCTTCCTCGCACAGCTGCCGCAGATAGTCATTGCCGCTCGAACCCTCCGGCGACTGGTAGACAGGCAGATAGATCTTGCCAAATTCCATCTCCACGTTGCAGCGCGCGGCGATCTCGGCGGTGCTCACGATCGCCCCGGGCGCCTGCGGCAACGCCGCCTCCATCTCCTCACGGCTCTTGAGATAAAACTCCTCTCCCTGGAACTTGAGCCGGTCGGCATCCAGCAGCGTGCTGCCGGTCTGAATGCAGAGGAGGGCGTCATGGCTGACGGCGTCTTCCTTCCGGAGATAATGGACGTCGTTAGTGGCCACCAGGGGCCGGCCGGCATCCGCCGCCAGCCTGATCAGCAGCGGGTTTACTTTCTCCTGCTCGGGGAGGCCGTGCGCCTGGATCTCGATGTAGACATTTTCGTCACCGAATATTTCCTGCAAATCGCGGACTTCCTGCATGGCGCCGTCGTAATCGCCGCTGTAGAGCCGATGGCAGACGCGGCTGTTAAGGCAGCCGGTGAGACAGATGATCCCTTCGGCGTGCTCGCGCAGGACTTCGAGGTCGATCCGCGGCTTGTAGTAATAGCCCTCCAGAAAGCCCCGGGAAGTGATCTGGATGAGGTTGTGATAGCCGGCAGTGTTCTCGGCCAGCAGCGTCAGGTGGAAGCGCCGCTCCTTGGCCTGTGATTTCTCCAGACGGTTCTCGACCAGATAGGCCTCCAGACCGATGACCGGCTTTATGCCCCGGGCGGTGGCCTTGCGGTAGAACTCCACGGCGCTGGAGAGCACGCCGTGGTCGGTGATCGCCACCGCCTCCATGCCCAGCTCGGCGCAGCGATCAAGCAGCGCCGAGACCTGGCAGGCGCCGTCCAGCGCGGAATATTCGCTGTGCAGGTGCAGGTGGACGAAACCGGATCCCGGCGATGCGGCCGGCACTGGCGCCGGCGCCGGTTGGGACGCGGCCTGAGGCTCGTCTGCAGACGCAGCCCGGGTCTCCGGCAGAGGTGCGGGACCCGCGCCAACCGGATTGGCGTTGCGCTCGTTCACTGATTCTCCCTTACCCTCACCACGGGAAGATTCTATCCTGACCCCGTCGGCGGTTCAACTCGGCCAATCCCTCATGCCCGGCCCTTCTTCCGAGAACGCGTTTTCTCGGATCGACTGTCCTGATGATGATTTCGACGCGCCAAAAAGCTTCCCTGCGCACGCCGCCAGCCCCGGGGCACAGACTGCTTGAGTTTTAATTGCCTTCATGCCTGCCGGGCGCCCTCCCATTGAGATGATTTTGACTATTATTCTGTCATTATGTATATTCATCCGACCGGTGCCTGGAATTACCTTTGATTTTGATGTGTATCTCTTTATTGCCAGCAAAGCTTCCCCCGGGTAATTTGTTTGATAGCCTGCATAAAAAGACAGGAATAAATATTGCAGCGTACCATTAAAGCAATTGGTAACATAGTTCATATGTCCGGTAAACACCGGAGCGCATGCCTCGTCACTGCAATTTTTTTGGCGATTCAGGCCTTCATCTGGTTTGTCATTTTTCGTCATTTCTGGTTCAAGGGAAGCGCCGTCGCTCTGGATGATGTGCAGAAGGTTTATTATTCCTATGCTAAAAGGATCGCCGCCGGTGCGCTTCCTTACCGTGATTTCCCAGTGGAATACCCCCCTGTGGCCACGCTGTTTTTTTATTTGCCGTTTCGGATCTCGGGAGCCAATATTGACAGCTACACCTTCTGGTTCGAAGTTGTCATGTTTATTGTCAACATCAACTGCACGATTCTGATAGCAATTTATTCATGGCAGCGATGGCAAAATTTGCGTTGGCTGGCGATTACCCTGACAACCTACACGCTTCTGCTTCTGGCTACAGGCAATCTGGTTCAAGCCCGTTTTGACATCCTGGTCGCCTTCTTCATCCTTTTCAGTTTGATCTGCTTTATTAACGAGCGTCACTCGTGGGCCTGGATTTTCCTGGGTGTCGGCTTCATGACGAAAATAATCCCCATTTTGCTTGCACCGTATTATTTGATGGTGTATTGGCGTCGCCGGCAGTCTGACATGCTCTGGCAGGGCCCTCTTGCCATGAGCGTTGCCATAATCTGTATTGGCGCACCGCTCCTTATAATAGCTTCCAGTGGCCTGCTGAATTCATTCCTGATTCAGTTCTCACGGCCGGTGATGATTGAAAGTTTATGGGCAGTGCCGCTTTTGCTGGCCGAGAAACTCGGCCTGCTATTCAGTATTAACAACAGGTACGGCTCGGTTAACATCGTGTCTTCTTTTTCGACTATTCTTGCGGTCCTGTCCGGGCCGGCGATGCTGATACTGCTGGAATTTGGTTATTTCGGATTTCACCGTTTCTATAAAACAGGTTCTCCACGCGGGAATCGGTATCAGCTTGTCCGCTTTGCCATCGTTGGGATTACCACCTTTATCCTGTTTGGTAAAGTCTTTTCTCCCCAATTCCTGATCTGGCTGCTTCCAATGGTGCCGCTCGCGCTAGGCGAAAAAAAGGGCTATTTAATCGTATTCTTTTTCATGATAGCGTTAGCATTAACACAATTCGAATATCCTTATCATATCGCCCAATTGGTCCGGCTAAATGATTTCATGATCTGGGAGGTGTCTATCAGGGACATGATGCTGGCATTGATGCTCGTGCTGTTGATGGGGCAAAAAACCGGCGGCTCTGAAAAGTTTGAGCATATTCCGCCGCCTGCGTCTGATGGTGGCATTTAAGCACCCTGCGAACATTCAGCGTCTAGTTAACCACGAGATTAGGCATCATCATAGCCAGAAAGTATGCAATGCGGACAAAAGATAAATTAAAAAATCCGGCCATCGGTGAGACGGATGTCTTGCTTTTCATCATCTTTGTCTTTGCTGTTATTTACGGCCTGATTTCACTGGTAAATCATTACGAATTTCGCACATACGCGCTTGATCTTGGCATGTTCAATCAGGCACTGTACAGTTTCGCACATCTGAATCTCAACTATTTTACGCTGGCCACCGACGGCTCACACGTGAATTACTTCGCTGATCATTTTTCCTTGATTACTGTTGCTTTTGCGCCCTTTTATTATCTTTTACATTCTTACACGCTGCTGGTCATCCAGATCATCGCCATCCTGGCGGGTGGCGTAGGGATTTACATGTTCGCGAAACATGAGACCGATACAAAATATCTGCCCCTTTTTGTTATCTTCCAGTTCTTTGGCATCTGGGGTATATATTCCGCCCTGGCGTTTGACTTTCATGATAATGTCGTCGCGGCCATGCTGGTCCCGTGGCTTGCCTATTCTTATGTTTCCGGCAAAAAGCGGCTTTTTATCCTTTTCTTCCTGCTGATCCTGATCGCCAAAGAAAATATGGCCTTGTGGCTTGTTTTCATCATTCTGGGCCTGATGCTGCACCGCGGGCTATCCCATTGGCGTCAGTTCCTCAGGTTTGAGGTGCCGATGCTGGCTCTTGCAGCCCTTTATTTCATTATTGTCATCAGTGTAATCATGCCGGCGCTGGCAGACGAAAATGGCGGCGCCTCAACCCTGGTAGCCCGATACAGCGAATTCGGCAACTCGCCGGCGGCGATAGCCAGGAACATCGTCCTTAACCCGCAAAAGACCTTTTCGCTGCTTTTCCAGGCGACACGACCGAATAAAGATCACGGTGACGACAAATACGGTCTGCACGCCGCCGTGCTGGCATCTGGCGGCCTGGCGTTACTTGCTGTCCCATCCTGCCTCGTAATGCTGATTCCTGTTTATCTGCAGAAGTTCTTGACCGTCGACCCTTCTTTTTGGGGTATTACCGGACAATATTCAATCGAGTTCGTCCCCATTATCGGCATAGCTTTCACGACACTCCTGGCGATGCTGAAACGCCGCCGGCTGGGAGTCCGCTGGCAATACCTGGTGGCTGCTCTCTTCCTCGTTACCACGTACGGATCACTCTCTTACACAATTGCCAATCGCAAGTTGTCGGATTTTTCGCAGGAAGATAATGTGAACTTCCTGGCAACGGACCATTACACGCCCTCTGTCAAAGTCAATGAAGTCAATCAATTTCTCGATAGCATACCGGCCGGTGTGCCGCTTTCGGCCAGCTCCTCGCTGGCGCCGCACCTCGGTTACCGGAATCAAATCTACCAGTATCCGATTATCAGGAACTCGGAATATATCGTTATAATGCAGGATCCGAGGGACAATTTTATTGATCCGGCGCTGCTCCCTGCCGCGCGCAATTTCGTCATGTTGCTCCGCACAAACGTCAGCAATGAGCCGGCCAGACGCTACCTGCTGATGATTTACAAACGAAAATCATAATCTGTCGGCTCTATTACAGGAGCATTTGCCCGCGAACCCATTCGTCTTGTTGAAATGCGTTTAGCACTGTTTGACTGAATTGGAAAGCTCGCCGATGCCGTCTATTTTCACCGTCACCCGGTCTCCCGGCTGGAGCGGCCCCACTCCCGGCGGCGTGCCGGTGAGGATGACGTCGCCCGGCTCCAGCGTCATGACGCCGGAGATAAGGGCAAGCAGCCGGAGGGGAGAAAAGACCATGTCAGAGATCGGGGCGCCCTGGCGCGGCTCGCCGTTCAGCAGCAGCTCAACCAGGGTGCCGGGCGCCAGCGCCTCGGTCTGCACACGCGGACCCAGAGGGCAGAAAGTGTCAAAGCTCTTGGATCTGGTCCACTGGCCATCGCGCTGCTGCAGGTCGCGGGCGGTGACGTCGTTGGCGCAGGTGTAGCCGAGCACGTACTCTTCAGCGTCAGCAACGTCGACATCGCGCGCGGTCTTGCCGATGACGAGGGCGAGTTCGGCCTCGTAATCGACCCGGTCAGACTGCGGCGGCAGCACGATCGCCTCCCCGTCGCCGATCACGGCGGATGGCGGCTTCAGGAAGATGAGCGGCTCCCGCGGCAGCTCCATCCCCAGCTCGGCGGCGTGAGAGCGATAGTTGAGGCCGACGGCGATGATCTTGCCAGGAGGTTGCAGCGGCAGACAGCTCAACGCTGACCTCGCTAGCGCCGGCGGCGGCGCTTGATCAGGCCGTATTCGAGGCTGTCGGTCAACGCCTCCCAGCTGGCTTCGATGATGTTCTCCGAGACGCCGACAGTGCCCCACTGATCCTGGCCGTCGCTGGAATCGAGCAGCACCCGCGTGACGGCGCCGGTGCCCTGGTGCTCATTGAGGATGCGCACCTTGTAGTTGACCAGCTGGATGCGGGCCAGCTCTTCCGCCAGCTTCGGGTAGCGCTCGGGCAGCAGCTGGCGCAAAGCCACATCCAGCGCGTTCACCGGGCCGTTGCCCTCGGCGAATGCGATAGCGTGGCCGGCAGCGTCCCCCTTCAGCACTATCTTGGCCTCGCTGATGACGGCGCGCTTGCGCTTCTGGACGATGACGCGGAAGTTGTCCAGCTCGATCATATCCCGGTGCAGCCCCAGCTCCCGCCGCAGGAACAGCTCGAACGAAGCCTCGGCCACTTCATAGTGATAGCCCTGGTGCTCTTTCTCTTTCAGCCGCCGGAGCAGCCGGCCCAGCGCCTCCTTGTCACCACTGAGATCGATGCCCATCCCGGCGGCCTTCTTCAGCACGGTCGCCCGGCCGGCCAGTTCGCTCACCAGGATCTGCTGCCGGTTGCCCACCAGCGCCGGATCGATGTGCTCGAAGGTGCGCGCGTCCCTGAGGGCGGCGCTGACGTGCAGCCCGCCCTTGTGCGCAAAGGCGTTCTCCCCCACATAGGGTTGATGCGGCTCGGGACTGATGTTGACGACCTCGGCCACGAAATGCGATGCCTCGGTGAGCCCGGCCATGCGCGCGTCGCTGACGCAGTCCAGCCCCAGCTTGAGCTTCAGCGCCGGGATGATCGACACCAGGTTGGCGTTGCCGCAGCGTTCGCCGTAACCGTTGACGGTGCCTTGCACCTGCACGGCGCCGGCCTCGACCGCCATCAGCGATACCGCCACGGCGCAGTCGGAATCATTGTGGGCATGGATACCGAGCGGCGTGTCCAGCTCAGCCGCGACCCGCCGGATGACCGCGGCAGCCTCGCCGGGTAGCGTGGCGCCATTGGTATCACACAGCACCAGCCGGGACGCGCCGGCGCCGGCGGCAGCCCTCAGCGTCTGCAGGGCGTAATCCGGATCGTCGCGAAAACCGTCGAAGAAATGCTCGGCGTCATAGAAGACCTCGCGCCCCTTCCCGCTCAGGTAGCGGATGGTGCCGGCGATCATGCGCAGGTTCTCTTCCAGCCCCACGCGCAGCACCTTCTGCGTATGCAGCTTCCAGCTCTTGCCGACGATAGTCACCACCGGCGTGCCAACTTTCACCAGTTCCCGCACCAGTGGATCGCGGTGCGGCGGCGTCCCCCGCTTGTGCGTCATGCCGAAAGCTGCCAGCTTCGCCGCGCGCAGCCGGTGACCGGCCATCTTTTGATAAAATTCTACATCCTTGGGGTTGGAACCCGGGAAGCCGCCCTCGATGAAGTGCACGCCCAGCCGGTCCAGGCGGAGCGCGATCTGCACCTTCTCGTCCACGGAGACGCTGATGCCCTCCCGCTGCATCCCGTCCCGGAGCGTGGTATCGTATATTTCGATTTTGCGGGTCATGACATCTCCCGGTATGCGGCTAGTCCGCAAGCGGTTCATACCCGACAATCATCCGGCGAAGGTCGGGTTTTTGCACGTCACCGCGCCGCCCCAAACCTCACACCCACTCCAGATATTCCCCATACCGCTCGTTCTCCCCCTTGATGATGCCGTAAAAGACCTCCTGGATCCGCTTTGTCAGCGGCCCAGGCTCGCCGATGACGCGGTCATCGACCTCCCTGAGCGGCACGATCTCCGCCGCCGTGCCGGTGAGGAAGGCCTCATCAGCGACATAAAGGTCGGAGCGCACCATCACCCGCCGCACCAGCGGGATGTTCTCGTCCTTGCAGATCGCGGCGACCGTGTCGGCTGTGATTCCCTCGAGCACGTCGCAGGATGTCGGCGGCGTCGCCACCACGCCGTTGCGGACGACAAACAGGTTCTCGCCCGTGCCTTCCGACAGGTTGCCCTGATCGTCAAGCAGGATGGCCTCCTCATAGCCGGCCTTGACCGCCTCCACCTTGGCCAGGCTGGAGTTGATATACTGCCCGGTCGCTTTTGCGGCCGGCGGCATGCTGTTGGGCCCGAAGCGCCGGAACGACGAGATCTTGGCGCGGATGCCGCGCGCGATGCCCTCATCGCCAAGGTAGGCGCCCCAGGGCCACACCGCGATAGC
>JAJYLK010000057.1 GCA_021787775.1 Actinomycetes bacterium
GTTGGCCACCGAGACGGTGACTGAGTGGGTACCGGCGCCAAGGGCCGCCGGCGGCCGGTAGCTGACGTAGGAGCCGGTGCGGCTGGCGCCGGCGGTGACGTCCTGGCCGTCGAGTTTGATGTTGACTGATGCTATATTTATGCCATTGCCGCTGGAGTAATCGGCGCTGATGAACGGCCGGTTGTAGTCAATGGTGCCGCCTGGCTTGGTGTTGCCTATCTGCGGCGGCATAGGCACGTAGCCGGCATGGGCGGCGTTGCGCATGCCCGGGATGAGGCTGTAGAGATAGTCACCGGGGCAGTCGGTGGGATAGTCGTCCCGGTGACCGGTGATGTTCGGCGGATTGCCGCCCACGGGAGCGTAGTTGTTGAACGGATCGTAGTGGATGAAGTAATCCGAGCCCAGCGGATCGATCTGGAACTGGTTGGCCTTGATCGTCAGCAGCCAGACAAAGGCGTTGTACATCGACGCGGTCACCGGACCGCTGTCATAGGTGCCGAGCGCGGCGATGCCGATGCTGCCGGTGTTCCAGCCGTAGACATGGCCGCCGATTACCGACTGTCCCGGCGGCGCGGCGTCGCCGCCGGCGCGGCCCTCATAGACGTTACCCTGCCAGTCGATCAGGTAGTTGTAGCCGATGTCGCCCCATTGCAGTGTGACTGCGTGATAATAATAAATCGAGCGCACTGCCGCTGCCGGATCAGACGTCCAGTTAGAGCCATCTGCGGTATGGTGGATGATAAGTTTTTTTGGCTGCGCGTATTGCGGCGTCCAGGTCATCAGGGACTCATCCGCGCCCCACTGAGCCCTTGAGATAACTCCGGCTTCGGCTTTTGCGAGCGGCGGTTTGAATATCGCAGCAACGCGCGTCCAGAGGTTGGCCAGCGTTGAATTGTGGTGACCTTCGGCGTCGATGTAGGTTGAAGTAATCCTGGAAATTCTAGGAGATCCGCTGGTGGGATTGGCAGTCAGAGTCAGGCGATATTGTATATATTGACTGCCCTCGCCGTAGATCAGATCGGCGAATTGATCGGCTGGCATTTGGACTCCGTGCTGACTGGAGGGATCGGGGCCGCCATCGATATCTGCGTCGGCATTCTGCCAGCTTCCCCAGTTCGTGCCGTCCTTGCTCAGCCGCGCCTCCATTTTCAGGCCGGCTCCGGGCGGCACGACAGCCTGCCAGTGAAGGCCCAGGGCGTCAAAAGGATAATCAGCCTTTAACGGCTGGGATGTATAGCTTCCTTGCGAAACCGATCTGTCAAGCATGAGAAGGGGTTTGCCAGAATTCTGGATGACATGCACCGACTGCATCTGGCCCCGCCCCAGGTCGTTCGCGTACTGGACGATGTCAGCCCCGACGGGTTTTGGCGGCGGCAAAGAGCCGTGAATGTTGGGATAAAAAAAGGCAAGAATGGCGATACCCGCCAATCCTGCGACAGCCACCAGCGCATACTTCTTCCAGCCCCGTATCCTATTTATCAAAAAGTTTCTCAAAACCGTAATCTACTTTATGTGCAGCGCTCCTGTCCCGCAATGCCCCAGGTGTAAAAATTAGGTTAAATCTGCCGCCGCGGGTCCCCCCGCCGGCGAAAGAACAATCCTGCCCCTTTAAGCGATTTAACCACCAGCGGCCGATATCCTGCAAATCCGCCGGATGCTTTTTTGAGCAATGCTGCGGCAGGTGCGCGGCGCGCTTGTTAACAACCCCCGCCAATCTATAGGATTCAGACATGAGAATCGGTATCGAAGGGCTGCCGCTGCTGTTTCACCGCACCGGCACCTCCACCTACACACATGAGCTGGTCCGGCATCTGCGACGGCTGGGGACGCCGGATCAGGTGATTCTGTTCGCGAGGGACCAGCGGATGGCGGGAGGCTCCTACCACAACATTTCATACACCGAGCGGGCGGCAAACTACTTCTATAAGGAATATCGGCTGCCGGCGGAGTTATCCACCCGGGGGATCGACGTCTATCATTCCCCGCGCGACATGGGCATGCCCAGCCCGGCGAAGCTCTCCTGCCCCTCGGTGATGACGCTGCATGACATCATCCTGGTCCGCGCCGCCTCCGACTATTACAGCCCCCGCCGCGCCCGCATGTACGCGCGGCGGCTGCTGAGGCGGGTGCGGGAGGTCGATCATGTGATCACCGTCTCGGAGTTCTCCCGCCGCGATATCATCGACTGGAGCGGCATCGGCGAGAACAAGGTGAGCGTGGTTTATAACGGCGTCTCGGAACAGTTCCGCCCGGTGACCGGCGAGCAGGAGCAGGAGGAAGTTCGCGCCCGCTACGACCTGCCGCGCCGCTTCGTACTCGCGGTCGGCTCCACCGAGCCGCGCAAGAACATCCGCAGCGCGATCGAGGCCTTCGGCATCATCCGGCGCGTGCGCCACGACCTCGAACTCGTCGTCACCGGGGTGGATTACTGCCGCGTCGGTCCCGATTCCGCCTTTGCCGGCCTGGAGCTGGACGGCGTCCGCTTCGCCGGCTACGTGCATGACTTCGACATGCCGGCGCTTTACAGCATGGCCGAGGCGCTGCTCTTCCCTTCGTTGTACGAGGGCTTCGGGCTGCCGCCGCTGGAGGCGATGGCCTGCGGCACGCCCGTGGTCACTTCCAGCACGACCTCCATCCCCGAGGTTACCGGCGACGCCGCCATGCTGATCGATCCCGCGAGCACCGGCGAGCTGGCCGGCGCCCTGCAGATGGTGCTCGACTCCACCGCGGTGCGCGAAGAGCTGGTAGCCAAGGGACTGAAACGCGCCGCCGGGTTTACATGGGAAAGGACCGCGCGGGAGACGCGCAAGATCTACGAACTGGTGGTCTGAAGCGCGTACAGTGAATCCTGCTATACCGGGCTGATGCGGAGCGGATAACCGCCAGCCGCCACCCTAGCCGGCCGGCGTGCCGGCCACCTCGTTGAAATGCCCCTGCCACAGGACCCGCTGCGAAGCCAGCACCGGCATGGGCGCCTGTTTGGCCTGGCCGTTCCAGGCGTGCACCTCCAGCGGACCACCCTGCAGGCCGGCGAAGACCGGCGTGACGCTGGCGCCCGGCTGAAGCGTGCCGCTGCTCACCAGCTGGCCGGCCACATCGATCTGATAATAAACCGGACTGGCGTTCGGGTTGGCGACCAGCACCCAGTTGTCCGCCCCGGCGGTCTTGCTGTCATACCAGGTCCAGATGTACGAAGAGCTCAGGTTGGCATCAGGAATTCCGGGCGTCTCTTCGAATGACGGGCCCCAGAGAACGCGCTGCGAGGCGATCACGTCGGCCGGGGCCTGCTTTGCCGGCCCGATCCAGGTATGCAGATCCACGGGCCCGCCGACGAGTCCCGGGAAGTTGGGCGTGATGGTTGCTCCGGGCGCGATCGTGCCGCCGCTGACCAGCTGTCCGGCGATCCGCAGCTCGTAGTAAACGGAAAAGGAGTTTTGATTGCTGACCAGGACCCAGTCGGTGGCCCCCGGCGACTTGTTGTCGTACAGGGTCCAGAGGTAATGGTCCGAAAGACCGGCTGCCGGCGTCCCGGGCACCTCGTTAAAGGCAGCGCCGTTGCCGGTGAGCACGCGCTGGGAAGTAACCAGCGGCGCCGATGTCTGCTTGCTGGCGCCGGTCCATCCCTGGACCTCCACCGGCCCACCCCGCACTCCGGGGAAGGTGGGCGCGAACGTTGCACCCGCCTGCAGCATGCCGCTGCTCATCACCTGGCCGGCGATCCTGATCTCATAATAGACCGGCACGGAGTTGGGATTGGCGACAATTACCCAGTCGGTGAAGCCGGCCGTAACATTGTCGTACAGCGGCCAGAAATAATGGTCCGAAAGCCAGGCGCTGCTGGTGGCCGGCACCTCTTCGAGCGAGTTGCCGTTCCAGAGGATGCGCTGGCTGACAGCGGCGGCGCTGCCGGTAAGGGACATGGCGGTCACCGGCCCGCCCATCGCCCCGGCGTAACTGGTAACCAGTGTATGGCCCGGCGGCACCTGGCCGGCGCTGCCGCCGCCGATACTGAAAGGAGCCAGGTTCATGGTGCGTCCGGCCACGGCCACATCGAAGCTGAGCGCACCGGGAGCGGAAGCCGGATTGGCGGCCAGCACCCAGTCGCTCGAACCGACGCCGTCATACCATGACCAGTAATAATCCTTGGGGTTGGCGCTGGCCACCGACACCGTGAACGACCAGTTCGCGCTGGCGCTGGCGCTACCGTTTGTCACTGTTATGGAGACGCTGTGCGCGCCAACTGCCAGCGGCGCCGGCGGCCGGTAGCTGACGTAGGTGCCGGTCCGGGTGGCGTTCCCCGAGACGTCGGCGCCGTCCAGCTTGATGACCGTGCCGCCCGCCTGCACCGTCGTGCCGGTGACCGCGGCGTAGATATAAGGCCGGCTGTTGTCGATGCTGCTGCCATTGGCCGGCGACAGGGCGCCGACCTGCGGCGCCGGTGGCGGCGCCGGTGGCGGCGGGGGCGGGGGCGGCGCGCCCAGCCCGAACCAGCGCACGCAGATATTGTAGAAATTCTGGTTGCCCTGCAGGTGGGGCGTATAGCGGTAAAGCGACGCGGTGGCGCCGGTGCTGAGAAAGATGCTGGTCGCGTCGATGCTGACGGTGTTGCCGGTGAGGTATGGCGCCACGCTGCTGTCGTGCTGATCCGCGTGAACCATGTTGTAGTCAAGCTGCCAGGTGCCATAGTCGACCTGGTGCGAGAAGCCGGGATAGGAACAGCCGCCGCTGTCCGGGCAGCCATATCCCATCGCATAATCGAGCGCCCAGGAAGGTGGCGAAGGATTGGTGATCAGTCCCTGCTCCTTCTGCAGCGTCGCCAGGATAACCTGCGGGTTGATGCCGTACCAGCTGGCCGCCTCCCAGATCACATGCGCCGCGCTCCAGCCGTAGGGATCGATATTATCCGCGGGGCCGACCGGCGTGTGGCTCGTCTCTGTATAGTGGGCCAGATAACTGCCCTGCTGCTGCAGGAAGCTCTGGATCTGGGCCTCGGACATCGTGCCGGTAGCGCTCATGAAACTCTCCGGGACGATGTTATTGGGATCGAAGGCGGCGTCGGCGGCAGAATACGCCAGCAGACTGAAAAACACCGTCGCGGCGGCGAGCAGCGGCAGCGCGCCGGGTATGCTGCCCCGCCGGTTTACGGGACGGCTGGGCCTATGTTTGCGAAATCCGGGAAAAATCGGTGAGACCCCCAGAGGAATTTCTTGCGTCAGAGCGCCGGTTTCTCATCCTTCGGCTTTCTTCAAAAACTCTTTAGCCCTCCGGCGGCGGTGACTTCCTGGCGCGATACGCTGAACTGCCTTGAGACAGCTGTATATTGTCCGTTTTCAAGTTTGAGTAACCTGAGCGTGGCGCTATCGGCGCCCGCGGGCATGGACCCGCCATCGAGCCCGCCGGAACCGGCATAAAAAATATTCTCCTTCAGATCCTGCCAGGATCCGGAGTTCTGCTGCTGCACCGTGAAGTAACCCGGTCCCTGCACATAGAACTGAAACGAGATCGAGCCGTCGGGGTTCAGCTGCGCGGTAAGCGAACAATCCAGGCCGCCCAGATCCACGGCGCCGGTGGGCGCAGGGGGCGCCGCCGTCTTCGGCGCCGTCCCCGTGGGCCGGTAATTGCCGCCGTTATCCTGTTTTTGCGCCCCGGCGACAGTTGCAGCAGGAGCGGTGGCGGCAGTCTGGCCCGGTTCCGTCTGCCCGGAACCGTCCGCGGCCCCGGTTTGCTCCTTCGTAGCAGCCGCTGTATCTGTAACCACCAGCGCCCCGCTGCGGGAACCGGTCCGGGCATAGACGACCGCCACGGCGCCGCCGAGCACCAGGAGCGCCGCCGCCAGAACCGCCAGCCTTTTTCCAGTCATGATGCCGCCTTCCTGATTCAGGGTAAGCTAAAACTTGCCCACTACCATAACATCATCTCCCCGCGGAGATAAATCCGTGCCAGGAACGAGCCGCAGCCGGTTCCTCTGTCGGAAGCGCGTCCAAACAGATTAGAATCAGGAAAACACTTCCCGGGAATCCCCATCATGCCAAAGAAACAGACACAGAAACGGACGCCGGCGCGGCAAAGGCCGCAATCCAACCTCGAGATCGCGGCAGCACTTGACATGCTGGCCGATATGATGGAGCTGGACGAGCAGAACAAGTACAAGGTGATCGCCGTGCAGACGGCGGCCAAGCGGGTCGCGGAGACCAACGTCTCGCTGGGGGAAGTCGCCGCCCGGGGGGAGCTGACGGAACTGCCGGGCATCGGCGAGAAGATCGCCGCCAAGATCGCCGAACTGCTCAAGACCGGCACGCTGGCGGAGCTGGAGCAATACAAGGCCCGCTACCCCGCCGACCTGGTGCGCATCCAGAAGGTGCAGGGCGTCGGCCCCAAGACCGCGCGCAAGGTCTGGCGCGAGCTGGGCGTCTCCTCGCTGGAGGAGCTGGAGCAGGCCGGGCGGGAAGACCGCATCGCCGGATTGCCAGGGCTGGGACCCAAGGCACAGGCGAACATCCTCAGCGCCATCGCCCGGCTGCAGACCCGCGGCTCCCGGGTGCCACTGGGCGAGGCGCTGCCCGTCGCCGAAGCCGCCGTGGCGGAACTGAAGCAGCTGAAGGAGGCGCGCAACGTCACCTGTGCCGGCAGCGTGCGGCGCATGCGCGAGACGGTCAAGGATGTGGACATCATCGCCACCGCCACCCGGCCCGGGGCGCTCACGGAAGCCTTCAGCCGCCAGCCAATGGTCGCCGAGGTCATCGGCAAGGGACCGACCAAATGCTCGATCCGCACCCACACCGGCCTGCAGATCGACCTGCGCGTCGTCCCGCACGACCTTTACGGCAATCTGCTGCAGCACTTCACCGGTTCGGCCAGGCACAACGTCGCCCTGCGCGAGCTGGCCATCTCGAAAGGGATGAAGGTAAGCGAATACGGCGTCCAGGAGGAAGCGACCGGCAAGGTGCACAAGTGCGCCACCGAGGAACAGGTCTACGCGCTCCTGGGTCTGGACTACATTGAGCCGGAGCTGCGCGAGGACAGCGGCGAGCTCGAGGCGGCGGCGGCCCATAAGCTGCCGCGCCTGATCACGGCGGACGACATCCGCGGCGACCTGCACCTGCACTCCGACTGGAGCGACGGCAAGGCTGGCATCCGCGAGATGGCGCTGGCGGCGCGGGCGCATGGTTATGAATACATGGCCATCTCCGACCACACGCAGTCGCTGGGAATGGTGCGGGGGCTGACGCCGGCAAAGCTGGAGCGGCAGCTGGAAGAGATCGCCGGCATCAACGC
>JAJYLK010000058.1 GCA_021787775.1 Actinomycetes bacterium
GAGCTGCAGGCGACGGCGGAGAAGACTGCTTTCTCCCGGGAGACGCTCGACCGCCTGATCGATCTGGCCCACGCCGGTATCGGGCAGATCAGCGCCGAACAGCTGCGCGCCACGGCATCACGCTAAAATCCACTGCTCGTGTTTGGCATGTCGGGATCCGCGACAATATATGAAAAAAGGAAGGTGACAACCCGCAGTGATGCCCATCGCCATAACGCTCGCCTCATCCAATCCCAACAAGGCGCGTGAGTTCGAGGCGCTGCTGGAAGGGATTCGCGTCGAGCCGATGCCGGCCGGCTTCTCGCTGCCGGAGGAGACCGGCAGCAGCTTTTATGAGAATGCCCGCCTCAAGGCGATGGACGTGCGCGAGCAGTTCATCGGCGAAGCCACGGTGGGAGATGGCCGGGTCCCCTGGGTGATGGCCGACGATTCCGGGATCGAGGTGGCGGCGCTTGCCGGCGCTCCCGGGATTTATTCGTCGCGCTATGCCGGTGATGATGCCACCGACATCGATAATGTCAATAAACTCCTGCGGGAGCTGGACGGCCTCGATGACCGCCGGGCCCGCTTCGTCTGCGACCTGGTGCTGATCACGCCCGGCGGCGAGGAGATGCACGCCACGGGCGTTCTGGAAGGCGCCATCGCCCCTGAACCGCATGGCGCGTTCGGCTTCGGCTATGACCCGGTTTTTATCCCCGAAGGCCATTCACTAACGGTTTCCCAACTTTCTGCCGATGAGAAAAACCGTATCAGCCACCGTGCCCGGGCGGCGCTCAGCCTGCTTGATCAGCTTCGCGGAGGCAAGAGCTCCTAGGCAGGGCTTTCCAGGGGGGGGAATCCGCTTTTAGGGCGGCGGAGCATCAGCCCAAAAAGTTTCACGAGATTCCTTCAGGCAGTAGCCTGAGACCGTCCGGACCGGACAATTTTTTTGCGTTTTTTCATGGGGACGCGCCCGCCGCGTCCCCGGCGCTTTTCCAAAACCGGACGTCGCCAGACGTCCCCGGCAATCTGCCGCTCCGCTCCGATATCCAGAATAGTTTAATTAACGCATCTGAGCGGGTATTTAACTGCCATGAAATGGTCTTTCAAAGTCAAAGTCGGGAGTCTGCCATGAAATGGTCTTTCAAAGTCGGAAGCGCTTTCGGCATCGAACTGCGCATCCACTTGACCTTCTTCCTCATCCTGGTATATGCCGCCTTTATCTGGGGCAGCCTGTATGGCGAAGGGGTCGCGGGCGCGTTCTACGGCTCGCTGGTGATCATCGCGCTGTTTGTCTGCGTCGTCATTCACGAGCTGAGCCACTCGAAAATGGCGCAGCACTACGGTGGCGAAGTGTCCAGCATCACGCTGCTGCCCATCGGCGGCGTCTCGATGATGAAGAAGATGCCTGAGGAGCCGGCCAAGGAGCTGCTGATCTCGCTGGTGGGGCCGCTCAGCAACCTGGTCATCGCCGTGCTGCTGGTGCCGGTCATGTACCTGATCCCCAATCCGGTGGACGGCGTTTTCGGCGCCTTCAGCCAGCTGGCGAAAAGCAACTCCGACGTTCTGGTCGGCATCTCCGTCCAGGGCTTTGTCAGTTATATGTTCTTTATCAACATCCTGCTGGCGGTATTCAACCTGCTGCCGGCCTTCCCGCTGGACGGCGGCCGCGTCTTCCGCAGCATCCTCGCGCAGCGGATGTCCTACGCGCGCGCGACGCATACTGCCGTGCTGGTTGGCCAGATCTTCGCCTTTGCGCTGGGCCTGATAGGGGTGCTGAGGCTCAACATCATCTTCATCATCATCGCCGTCTTCATCTACATGGGCGCGGAGCAGGAAGGGGCGGGCAGCGAGATGAAAGACATCCTCTCGCGGCTCAACGTCGGCGACGCGGTCGCCCGCGACACGAAAACGCTGGCGCCCGGCGACCGCCTGGGGGACGTGGTGACGCTGGTGCTGCACGAGCTGCAGGAGGATTTCGCGGTTCTGTCCGAAGGGCAGCTGGTGGGCGTCCTTACCCGCGCCAACCTGATCAGCGGGCTGCACGGCCTGGGCCCCGACGGCCTGGTGCAGGAAGTGATGGAGAAGGATTTCCCCGTCGTGGCCGCCGAAGCGCCGTTTTCAGAGGTTTACGAGAAGATGAACGAAACCCGCGTCCGCGCTGTCCCCGTGCTGAAGGAGGGCCGCCTGCTTGGCATGGTGACGCTGGAGCACCTGAGCGAAGTCTTCATGCTGCTGACGGCCACCGACCGCCCGATCGTTCCCGCCCGCCGCGTTGCCTCTCACTCTTAGAACGGCAACCCTCTCACTCCTGGAACGGCAAGAAGAGCGCAACCGGAAGGGCGCCAGCGCCTCAGCTGCTGCCGGAGATCGCTGGCGCACCTCCATGTCTCTGCAAGATCAACCCTTCTTGGCCCTGATGCGCCTGGCGCCCGAGCTGGTCTTGACCGCGATCTTCCTGGTCGGGATCCCTTCAACCGCGTTCTTCACCGTGATCTCTAGGACGCCGTCACTGTAATCGGCCTCGACGTCTTTCTCGCCGATATTCTCGGGAACCGGCAACGAACGCTCGAACCGGCCATAGGAACGTTCACGGCGATAGTAGTCATCCTCCTTGACCTCCTTGTCGCCGCGCCGTTCGCCACTGATTCTGAGCATATGCTCGCTCAGTGAGATATCCAGATCCTCCACGTCGATGCCTGGCATCTCCAGCCGCACGATCATGTCGCTTCCCTTGCTGAACACGTCCATCGGCGGCATGTTCATCATGTCGAGCCCCGGCTCCTCCAGGAGCGAGAACGGACGGCCGAACATGCGCCTCATCTCACGGGGCACATCGAGCATCTCCCCGAACGGGGTCCATCTTACGATTGGCATTTGTCTCACCTCCTTCCGTTCATATCTGTCCCGACGGGTTTTCCCTCGCCGCAGCCAGAAATAACCCGTCCCATGCTTTATTTATTTCCCGGTGGGACCGTTTAAAACAATGCCACCGGACGGAAGGGAAAGTATTGAACGATTGACCTGCGGACACATTTGCGATTGTACTTCGACGCTGGCGCCAGCTGTCCGCATCCCCTTGAATAATTAAATTTATTAAATTAATATGATATTGCATACTATTCTGATTACTCCAACACTTGAGGATTCCCCTTATGGCCGCAAACGAACATCAGGAACCCGGACACGGCCCCGAGCTGTTCGGCTCGGCGACGGTCGGCGAGCGGGGCCAGATCGTGATCCCGGCGGAAGCGCGGCAGAAGCTTGATATCAAGCCCGGCGACAAGCTCGTGTTTTTTGGCGGGTTCCGCGGGGGCCGTTCGCTGATGGTGATGAAGGCCGAGCAGGTGAGCGAGTTCGTCTCCGGCGCCATCGCCAGGCTGAGCCGGCTGGAAGAGATCGCCCGCGGGGAGAAGAAATGAGCGCGGCTGGAACGGAAAAGGACATCCAGGGGGAAACAGGCGCTCTGTACGGCCAGGAGGGTTCTGGGACTGCGCCGGCAGCGGGCGCGATCATCGAAGTGGACCGTCTGACGCGTGATTTCGACGGTCTCAAGGCGGTCGACGAGATCAGCTTCACCGTCGGCCACAAGGAGATCTTTGGTTTCCTGGGGCCCAACGGCGCCGGCAAGACGACGACGATCAGCATGCTTTGCACGCTGCTTAAGCCAACTTCGGGCCGCGGCACCCTCAACGGTTTTGACATCGTCACCCAGCAGGACGCGGTGCGCCAGTCGATCGGCATCGTTTTCCAGGACCCGACGCTGGACGACCAGCTGACGGCGCGCGAGAACCTCGAGTTCCACGCCATGCTTTACAATGTCCCCCGCGATGAGCGCGAGCAGCGATCCCGCCGGGTGCTGGACATGGTCGGCTTGAGCCAGCGGGCCGCCGACAAGGTGGAGACCTTCTCCGGCGGGATGAAGCGGCGGCTGGAGATCGCCCGCGGCCTGATGCATTATCCCCACGTGCTGTTTCTGGACGAGCCCACCATCGGGCTCGACCCCCAGACGCGCAGCTCCATCTGGGAGCACGTGCACGAGCTGAAGCAGCAGTACGACATCACGGTATTTTTGACAACGCATTACATGGACGAGGCGGAGAACTGCGACCGCATCGCCATCATCGACCACGGCCGCATCGTGGCGCTGGACACTCCCGGGAACCTCAAGCACAGCGTCGGCGGCGACATCATCACGCTGCGGGCGGATGACACCCAGGCCGCCCAGCGGGAGATCCAGGAGAAATTCGGCTTCGAAGCCAGCATCAGCGACGTGCCCGGCGAGGGAGAGGGGCCGGCGGAGAAGAGCATCCGCCTCGAGGTCCCCAACGGCAGGACGGTGCTGCCGCAGCTGGTGCGGGGCCTGTCGACCGAGATCCTGTCTGTCTCGGTGAGGGAACCGACGCTCGACGATGTCTTCCTCAGGTTGACCGGCCGTCAGATACGTGAAGAGGCCGGCGACAAGATGGACATAATGCGGCGGCGCTTCCGGGCACGGAGGATGCGCCGATGAGAAGGTTCCGCGCCATCTACATCATCTGGCTGCGCGATCTCAAGCGTCATTTCCGGGACAAGGCGCGCATCTTCGGCTCGCTGGGCAGCCCCATCATCTTCATCTTCATCCTCGGCCAGGGCCTGAGCGCTTCGATCTCCGCCGGCGCCGCCACGGGCGGCTTCGACTACAAGCAGTTCATGTTCCCCGGTATCCTCGGCATGACGGTGCTTTTTGCCGGCGTTTTTGCCTCGGTGTCGATCGTGTGGGACCGGGAGTTCGGTTTTCTAAAGGAGATGCTGGTGGCGCCGGTGCCCACCTGGACCATCGCGCTGGGAAAGGTGATCAGCGGCGCGACCATCGCGGCCTTCCAGGGCGGGCTGATGCTGCTGCTGGCGCCGTTTGCCGGCATTCACATCTCGCCGCTGCTGGTGCTCGAACTGCTGCCGATGATGTTCCTGGTGGCCTTCTCGATGACCGGCATGGGCATCCTGGTAGCTACCCGGCTGAAGAGTATGCAGGGATTCCAGATGGTGATGAACTTCTTCATGATGCCGATGTTCTTCATCTCCGGCGCCATGTTCCCGCTGAAGAACGCGCCTCAGTGGCTTGACACCCTCTCACGCATTGACCCGCTCACCTACGGCGTTGACGCCATGCGCGCGATCTTGCTGCCAGGATTCGCGTCGCGTTATCCGCTGACACTGGACATCGCGGTGGTAGCGCTGCTCTCCGCGGCGATGATAACTATCTCGGTGACCGCCTTCAGCCGGCAGTCATAAGCCGTTGCGAGCCGCCCGGGGCTTGAGGCCCGCGGGCGATCACGGCCGGCGGGTAAACATTTTCGGGCTGCGGCCGTTAACTAAGGCATGAACTGTGTGTTGAAATGGACGGTCATCGCGGCTTTGGCGCTGTCGCTGCCGGTTACTGCCGCGGCGTGCTCCAGCGCCTCCAGCGCCGGAACCGACGCTGCCAGGGCACTGACCCAGCCGATTGATCGCGCCAACGGCGCGGCGGCTGCCGCGGCCCAGAATCAGGCGCAGCAGGATCAGGCCGCCCGGCAGCTGGACCAGGGGCGGTAAGCGCCGGCCGCTCGTGGCCTAGCCGGCCCCGCTGCGCAGTTCGGCGATCTCATCTTCGATCTCCAGCATCATGAAATCGATCTTGTGGCCACCGTGGTTGGACCGCACCTTCCTCAGCTCGCTCAGCTGCTGTTTAAGCTCTTCGATCCGCTTGTCGCGTTCGTCAGGGGTCATCGCTCCTCCTTTTCGCGGCGCCTGCGTTTCCCGCAGGCGCAATGAATTTTAGATGCGCGGGCGGCGGAAAGGTTGCATGCGGCCGCCATCCCGCTTGCGGCCGGCCGGCTTAGCCGCGGAACAACCAGCACATCATGAGAAGAAACTCGTGACCACCAGCAGCAGGCTCAGCAGGATGATGGACCCGATAGTCGCCCACGAAACGATATTGAAGATGCGACCGTTCACGTATTTCCCCATGATCCGCTTGTCGTTGATAAGCAGCATGACAAATATCAGGATGATCGGCAGCAGCAGGCCATTCAGGTCCTGGGAAAGAAGCATGATCTGGAACAGCGGCAGACCCGGAATCAGAGCCACGACGGCGGCCACCCCGATCAGGAAGGTGTAAATGCCGTGGAAGGCCGGGGCCTCCTTGAAGGAATGACTGATGCCCGACTCGAACCCCAGCGCGCCGCAGATCGCATACGAAGTCGCCAGCGGCAGCACGGCAGCTGCCAGGACTGAAGCGTTGAGCAGCCCGAAAGCGAACAGGCTGGACGCGAACTGGCCGGCCAGTGGCACGAGGCCGCTTGCGGCCTGGGCAGCCGTGTCGATCTGGCCGCCGGAAGCGTAGATCGTAGCGGCGCAGGCGATCACGATGAAGGCGGCGATCACATCGGTCAGGATCGCGCCCGTGATGATGTCGATGCGGCTGTACCGCAGATGCTTGATCGAGATGCCCTTGTCGATCACATACGACTGGATGAATGATTGCCCCCACGGTGTGATGGTGGTGCCGATCACGGCGATGAAGAGCAGGATATAGCTCGAGTTGAGCTGAAATGAGGGGATCACGGTGCCTTTCAGAGCCTGGTGCCAGTTCGGATGGGCCAGCAGCGCCGACACCACATAGGTGACGTAAAAGACCGACAGGATCAGGAACGCCTTTTCGGCGAACCGGTACGAACCCCGGACGACCAGCAGCCAAACCATGACCGCCACGATAGGGACCATGTAATATTTGGAAAGCCCGAACAGCTGGAACCCATCAGCCGTTCCGGAAAACTCGCCGATGGTGGTGCCCATGTCGGCGATCAGCATCACGGCAACAGCAAAGAAAGTGATCCGGATGGAAAAACGTTCCCGGATCAGGGCCGCGAGCGGCTTGCCGGTAACGATGCCCATGCGCGCCCCCATCTCCTGCGTGATCGCCAGACTGAAAGTGACGATCAGGAGCATCCATAGCATGCTGTAGCCGAAACGGCCGCCGGCAGCGGAGTAGGTTGAAATGCCGGGTGCGTCGTTGTCGGCGCTGCCGGCGATGATTCCCGGACCCACTATCGCCAGGAACAGGAGCAGGCGTGTCTTGCCAATGCGGGGGATGACCTTCGGGCGATTCATGACTCTTCCCTAGCCGAAGATCTTTGGTAAT
>JAJYLK010000059.1 GCA_021787775.1 Actinomycetes bacterium
CCTTGGACGGCGCCGCGAGGGACCGTACAGGATCGCGCCGGAGGAGCTCCGTGAACTTTTCGCGGCCCGGTTCGACATCCTGGCGATGAAGCACACCGTATTCCAGAGCCTGCAGCTCGATCCGGAGCCGAAAGCACTCTTCTGCGTGATGAAGAAGCGGCGGCAACCGGCAGGAGTGGAGGAGGGGTTTGGGCCGGCAGGGTTCCGGTGAAAAAAGATCCTGCCGGTTTGAATCATCGGGGCTCAAGCCGCGTCTCAAGTGATGACTGATCCGGAGAATAGCAAAAAAGGAGAATGATGATGTCAGAGCTCAGTTTCGACGTGCACCTCGATCAGCCGTTTGACCAAGCGGTGGAAACGGTCACGGAAGCGCTCAAGGGCGAGGGCTTCGGCGTACTGACGCGCGTGGATGTCCACGCCGCTTTTAAGGAAAAACTGGGGAAGGAATTTCGCGAATATGCTATCCTCGGCGCCTGCAATCCGCCGCTGGCGCACACGGCGCTCAGCCACATGCCGGAGGTGGGATTGATGCTGCCCTGCAACGTCACCGTCGAGGCCGAGCCAGCCGGCGGGTCCACGGTCCGCATCGGCGACCCTGAAGGTTTCATGGAAAACATGGGCTACGGCCAGGATCCTGTCCTGCGCGAGGTGGGTGAAGAGGCCCGGCAGCGGCTTCTGCGCGTCGCCGGGGCACTAGGTGCGTAGCCGCGCCTTCCTGAGCGCCTCTCCCGCAGCTTTATCCAGCTCCGCCCCGCTGACGCGGGGCTTTTTTCATGCCCGCACCTTCCCTGCTTGGCAAAACCTCCCGGGCGGCCGACTTACATATAAAGGGCAGGATGCGGGAGGGGTGGATGGCAACAGTTTACGGCACAAGGCGCCTGGCGCCAATCTGGCTGGCGGCCGGCATGGGAACGGCCATGGCGCTGCTGGTGCTTGGCTCGCCGCCGGCCGCTTTCATTTTCAGGCTGGCCGTCGCTTTCGGCCACGAGCTGGGCCATGCGGCGGCGGGGTGGCTGATGGCCCATCCTTCGCTGCCGGTGATCGACTTTGCCTTTGGCGGTGGCGTGACGCTGATGGGAGAGCGCTCGCCGGTACTGCTGGGGTTGATCGTGCTGGCATTTGTCTGGCAGATATACAAGCATCGCCGCAACCGGCGGCGGCTGCTGCTGCTGACCATTCTCGCCTGCGCCTACGCGGTGGCGCAGCTGACGCCGCTGGGTGGCTTCATCATCCTGGCCGCCGGTCACGGCGCCGAACTGCTGCTGGCCGGCGCGGCGCTGTTTTTGGCGCTCGACTCCACCGGTGAGCGGGGGCTAGTCCGCCGGGGCCTGCTGGCTTTCGCGGCCGCGTTCATCCTCATGGCCGATTCGGCTTTCGCCTACCGGCTGATGACCAGCCCGGTCTTCGGCCAGCAGTACAGCGGCCTGAGCAGCACCGGCTTCCATACCGATTTCAGCCAGCTGGCGATCGCCTATCTTCACGTCGATGTATCCTGGGTGGCATGCGGCTTCCTGGCAGCCTGCCTGCTGACGCCGCCGGTGGCGTTTGCCACTGGCCGCCGGCTGCGCCGCCGCCAGGCGCGCGCTAGCGCTCAGCGCGCCAGCGGCACCTCTGGATGCACGCAGCTGAAAGTCTTGATGCCGCCGGAGAGATTGAAAACTCCGGAGAACCCTGATTGCTCCAGCATGCGGCAGGCGATGTAGCTGCGTACGCCGGACAGGCAGTAGACGAAAAGCGGCCGGCCGCGCACACCTGCCAGATCGGGCAGCCGCCGGCGTAGCTCGTTCAGGGGGATGTGCACGGCGCCGGGGATGGCGCCATTACGGAACTCGTAAGCCGTGCGCACGTCGAGGACGGTGCCCGCGGCGGTGCGCTCAGGAAATTCCTCCGAATACCACATCCGGACTATACCATCAAGCATGTTTGCGCCGACGAAGCCGGCCATGTTCACCGGGTCCTTGGCGGAACTGTAAGGCGGCGCGTAGGCCAGTTCCAGCTGCTCGAGGTCGCGCACCGACATGCCTGTGCGCACGGCGGCGGCGAAGAGATCGATGCGTTTGTCGACGCCATCGAAGCCGACCGCCTGGGCGCCGAGCAGCCGGCCGTCGCCGGGCGCGAACAGCACCTTGACCAGCAGGTTGACGGCGCCGGGATAATACGAGGCGTGGCTGAAGGGATAGAGGTGGAACTTGTGGTAGGGCGTGCCCAGCCGCGCCAGGGTCCGTTCCGAGGCGCCGGTGATGGCCGCGGTCATATCGAAGACCTTGACGATGGCGGTGCCCTGGGTGGAGTCATAGGCGCTGTCCCGGCCGCAGATATTGTCGGCGGCGATGCGGCCCTGGCGATTAGCCGGACCCGCCAGGGGGATATTGGCCTCCAGCCCGGTCACCGTGTCGGTCACCTCGACCATGTCGCCAGCCGCGTAGATGTCAGGATCGGAGGTACGCATATGCGCATCGACCTTCACGGCGCCAAGCATGCCCAGCTCCAGGCCGGCCGCGCGCGCCAGCGCGCTGGCGGGGCGCACGCCCATCGCCAGCACGACCATGTCGGTGTCTATGACGCCGCCGCCGGTCAGGCTCACCTCGACACGGCCGTTCACATCGCGGAAGGATTCGGCCGCACCTCCCAGATGCAGGCGTACGCCTTTTTCCTCCAGATGTCGCTTGAGGTCGGTGGCCATCTCGGGGTCCAGCGCCGGCATGATCTGATTCTGGATCTCGATCAGATCGACGGTCATCTCCCGCTGCCGGAGCGATTCGGCCACCTCCAGGCCGATATAGTTGGCGCCGATGATGACCGCCGTGCGGGCGCCGCTGTCCACCGCCGCCTTGACGGCGTCCATGTCGTCCATGCTGCGCATCGAGAGTATGCCTGGGTGATCTGCTCCCGGCACGGCCGGCCTGACGGCTTCGGCGCCCTGACAGAGGATCAGCCTGTCATAGCTTTCCCCGTACTGCCTGCCGCCCGCCTCGCGGACGCCCACGCTCCGTTTCGCCCGGTCGATTGACATAGCCTCGTGGCCCGTGCGCACGTCGATGTTGAAGGTTTCGCGCAGATGCGCTGGAGTTGCCACCAGCAGGTCCCGGCGCTTATCTATGGCGCCCGAGATGTGATATGGAAGCCCGCAGTTGGCGAAGGAAACATATTCGCCCTTCTCCAGGATGACAATCTCTGCCGCTTCATCCAGCCGCCGCAGGCGCGCCGCCGCAGAAGCGCCTGCGGCTACGCCGCCGATGATCACAACTTTCATGCCGGTCTCCTTGGTCGGATTGCGCCGCTTTCGCGCTTGCTTTCGAATGGGCTCCGGCTCAGCTCCTGCCGCCCGCCCGCATGTCTGCCTTAACCATACCGTCGATAGTATGGATGTCTCAACCTTGCGCAAGGGTGCATGATTTAAGCATGAAATCACAAAGGCCCCGCCCCGGAAAACCCGGGACGGAGCCGTGATGCTCCCGTTGGAAGGCCGGCTGCGGGCCGATCTGCGTTCAGTCAGGGTGTTCCAGGCGCCGCTGCCACCGTTCTGGCCATCGCTGTTGCCATTCTAGCCGCCATTTCCGCCGCCGCCCTGACCGCCGCCGCCACTTTGACCGCCGCCGCCCGGACCGCCGCTGCTGCCGCCGCCGCCCTGACCGCCGCCAGCGCGGCCGCCGCCAAGGAAGAAGGACGAGCCGGCCGGCGTGACTTCGATGTTCTGCGCGGCGATGCTGCCATCCGGATTGCTTGTGCCGGTGGCCAGTACCTGGTCGCCCGTCTTCAGATCACTGGCGTTGCCGCTGTCCATCTTGCCCACCTGCGTCGAGCCGGAGTAGTAGATGGTCTTCGAGCCGCCGCTGCGCATCTTGACCGTGATGCTCTGGTTGTCCATCGAGAGGATGGTGCCGGATGTGAAGCCGCCGTTCTGGCCGGCGGCGCCGCCGCGGAAATTGCCGCGGCCGGCGAATTGCGCCGGACCCGTGGTGCTGGGGGCCTTGCTCTCGCCGTACTTCATGCCGGCGAAGAACATGCCGCCGCCGACCGCCAGGATGGCGACGATGCCGATACCGATGATGTTCTTTCCGTTTTTTTCAGTGGCCACGATCTTCTCCTTTTCAGTTTATTCGTATCTGAGCGCCACGATGGGGCTCAGGTTTGCCGCCCGCCGGGCGGGATAATAACCAAAGACTATGCCGATAAGCGCCGACACTCCGAAAACAAGGAGGACGGACGAATAGGAAAAACTGGTTGGCATGTTCGCCAGATGTGATATCGCCAGCGAGGCCACAAAGCCGAGCACGATGCCGATCGCGCCTCCCAGGAAGGTCAGCATCACCGATTCCGACAGGAACTGCACGCTGATGTCGCTCTTTTTGGCGCCGACGGATTTGCGCAGGCCGATCTCGCGCGTGCGCTCGGTGACGGTGGTGAGCATCATGTTCATGATGCCGATGCCGCCCACCAGCAGGGAGATGCCGGCGATTGACGCCAGCAGCAGTGTCAGCGTCTGCGTGACGCTGGAAGCCGTGCTGATGATGTCCTGCTGATTCATGACGCTGAAATCGGCCATGGCCGGGTTGCTGATCTTGTGTCGCTGCAGCAGCAGGTCGGTAAGCTGCTGCTGCACGCCCGCCATAGCGTCCTGGCTGGCGGCGGAAACGCTGATGCTGCTCACATAAGAGCCACCCACCAGATAATGCTGCATCGTCCCCAGGGGGATATAGATGGCGTCATCCGGGTTGTTGAAGCCGGAGCCGCCTTTCGAAACCGTCACGCCGATGACCTTGAACATGGAGCTGCCGATGCGGATCTCCTGGCCGACGGCGTCGGCGCCGGTGCCGAACAGGTCGTCGCGCGCGCTGGGCCCGAGCACCGCAACCTTGGAAGAGCTCTTGTCCTCGCTGTCGGTGATGAAGCTGCCGCTGTCCATGGTCTCGTTGCGCACGTCCGTGTATGCGGGCACGGTGCCGATAATCTGCGTGTTGGTGTTATTGCCTTTCGCGGTCACCTGCTTGCGGCTGTCGAGCTCGGGCGCCACCTTGACGTTCGATATCTGGCTGGATATGGCATCCGCGTCCGCCTGAGTCAGCGTCTGGGCACTGCCACGGCCGGCGCTGATGGAGCCCGAAGAGCGCTGGGCGCCGGGCATGACGATGATAAGATTGGAACCGATCGCCGTGATCCGGTCCTGGATCGAGGCCTGGGCGCCCTGTCCCACCGAGATCATGGCTATCACAGAGCCGATGCCGACGACGATGCCGAGCATGGTCAGCCCTGAACGCACCTTGTTGCTGGAGAGGAACCAGAAAGTCTGTTCAAGCATGTCGCGGAAGCTCACGCGCTCACCGTCCCGGCCGCCGGCGGGGCGAAATCGCCGCCAGGGATGGCCTCGGTCTGCGCGCCGCTGTCGCCATTCAGGCGGTCAGCGACAATGTTCCCGTCACGGATGGTGATCACCCGCTGCGCATATGCGGCGATCTCCGCCTCATGGGTGATCAGCACGATCGTGCGCCCTTCACTATGGAGCTGCTGGAATGTCTGCATGACGATTTTTTCCGTTTTACTGTCGAGATTGCCGGTTGGCTCGTCAGCGAGGATCATAGTCGGATTGGTCACCAGCGCCCTGGCGATGGCGACGCGCTGCTGCTGGCCTCCCGAAAGCTGGTTGGAACGCTTGTAGAAACTGTCCTCTTCCAAACCGGTCCTCAGCAGCGCCTGCTTCGCGAGCTCTTCGCGCTCGGCGGTCGGCACTTTCGCATAAAGCAGCGGCAGGCAGACGTTGCGGATGACGTTTGCCCGCGGCAGCAGGTTGAAGGCCTGAAAGACGAAACCTATCTTGCGGTTACGCAGCTCTGCCAGCTCGTCGTCGCCAAAATCAGAGACGTCCTGCCCGTCCAGCAGGAACTGGCCGCTGGTGGGTATGTCCAGCGCTCCCAGGATATGCATCAGGGTGGATTTTCCGGAGCCGGATGGCCCGATGATAGCGACGAACTCGCCCTCGTCGATATGGAAAGAAACGCCTCCCAGCGCCACCGTTTCCGTATCACCGTTCACATATTTCTTGGTGATATCAATGCACTCGATCATGGCAATACCACGCGATCGCTAATGGCTGTCGGCGACAGGAGCCGAGGTCCGCTAGCCGCCGCGGCTGATCATGGCGCCGCCGCCACCGCCGCGGAAAGCACCGCCGCCACCGCCGAGGTTGAAACCGCCGCTACCAGAAGACGAGCTGCTGGCGTTGGGGTTGATCGTCTGGACCACGATCGTGTCGCCGACGTTGAGGCCGCTGGTGATCTCCGTGTCAGTGTCATTGGCGATGCCGATGTTGACCGACTGCTGCACGGGGGCGCCGTTTTTCATGATCTGGACGTAATGACTGCTTCCCTGCGACTTCAGCGCCGAGTTGGGTACGGTGATCACATCCTGATCGACAGCGGTGGTGATGTCGGCGGTCACGCTCATGCCCGGCTTGATCCTGGCATCCGAAGTGTCGAAGCCGACGGTGACGTTGTAGTTGACCACGCCGGAGCTGACGGTGCCGGCCGCGTCGATCTGTTCCACCTTGCCGGTCAGCGAGAGGCCGTCGATCGCGTCGAAGCTCAGCGACGCCTTCTGGCCCACGGCGATCTTGGTGACGTCCACTTCGCTCACCTGGACTATGGCATCCTCGGAGTTGAGGTCGTCGATGACCATCGCCGCTGATGAAGAGCCGGAGCCGCTGGAGCCGGATGAACCTGATCCGCTGGAGCCGCCAGTCGAACCGCCGCTGCCGCCGGCCGATGAGCCTGATGAACTTGATGAACTTGATGAACCGGACGAACCCGATGTTGCTGAACCGCCGCTTGAGGAGCCGCCGTTCTGCACGTTGATGGCAGTGATGGTGCCGTCGATCGGCGCTGTCACCGTGCGCTCCTCCGCGGTCTGCTTCTGGTTGTCGTAGCTGGCCTGGGCTGCAGCCACGTTCTGCTCGGCGGCGCTGACGCCTGATTCAGCGGCGCCCAGTTTCGAACCGAGCGCAGAGGCGCTTTCGCCACTCGCCTGGTTCTGCTGCTCGGCTTTGGTCAGACCGGACTGCGCCTGGGCCAG
>JAJYLK010000060.1 GCA_021787775.1 Actinomycetes bacterium
CAGCTCCTCGATCAGGGCTTTGCCCTCGGCGGTGTCCAGCTCTCCCTCGTATTTCTTGGCTTCGGAATCCGTATAGCAGTGTACGCATTTGAGATTGCAGGTACGGCTGGTGTTCCAGGCAACCACCGGCCGGCGCGCGGCCGCTGATTGCGGCTGCCGCGGGATGTGCGGTGCGCCCGCCATCTCCTTGCCCGGCTTGGGGCCGTGACCATAACGCAGCGAGTCCGCGGGGGTGTCGCGGTCGCAGTAGAGTCGGGTGATGTCGATCATGCCTTAATCTTTCCTCGGATTTTCCGGCCTCTGAGGCCGCTGTCAGCCGGCTTGCGCCTGGGATATCAACGCCTGAACCAATCCGGGGATAGTGTAATCATCCGCAACCAGGTCGACGTGCAGTCCCAGCTCGCTGGCTGTATCCGCGGTCACCGGTCCGATGCAGGCGACAGTCACGCTCCCAGTGAGGCTCGAAAGATCCATTCCGTCGAGGAGTTGTGCGAAGTTTTTGACCGTGGATGAGCTTGTAAAAGTAATGATATCAATTTCACCGGCGCTGAGCATCTGCTTCATGTCTTCGGTGCCGGTGTCCTCCAGGACGGTCTCGTAGGCGGTGACGACGTCGACCTCGGCGCCGGCCTGTGCCAGCTTCTCAGGCAGGACCTCGCGCGCCTCCAGCGCCCGGGGGATCAGCACCCGTTGGCCGGCGATGCCCTTTGCGAGCAGCCCCTCGATGACCGCCTCGGCGCGGTATTCGGGCGGCACGTAGTCCGGCTTCAGCCCGCGCGACCCAAGCGCCGCCGCGGTCGCCGGCCCGATGGCCGCCAGCCTGATCCCCTTGAGATCACGCACGTCGCCGCCGCGGTCCAGGCGGCTGAAGAAGTGCTCGACGCCGTTGACACTGGTGAAGACGACCCAGTCGTACGCCGGCTCCCCGGAGCGCAGCCGGGCCACCGCCTCGTCCAGGACGGCGTATCCATCCGCGGGCGGTACGACCCGGATGGTGGGAAACTCGACCGGCTCGGCGCCGGCTTGCTTGAGCGCCTCCACCAGATCGCTGGCCTGGGCGCGGGAGCGGGTGACGGCCACGCGCCTGCCAAACAGCGGCCTTTCCTCGAACCAGCGCAGCTCGTCGCGCAGCGACACTACCTCTCCCACGATCGTGATCGCCGGCGCCTTAAAGTTGTGTTGTTTGACTAATTGAACGATATCTGACAGCGTTCCCGTGAGCGTCTGCTGCCGCGGCGTCGTGCCCCAGCGGATCAGCGCCACCGGCGTTTCCGGCGGACGGCCGTTAGCGACCAGATTCTCGACGATCCAGGGCAGGTTCTTGACGCCCATCAGAAAAACGATCGTGCCGACGCCCGTCGATAATTTGTCCCATTTGATGGATGATTCGGTTTTGGTCGGGTCCTCGTGGCCGGTGACGAAGGCCACGTCGGTGGTCAGCCCCCGGTGCGTCACCGGGATGCCCGCGTAAGCGGGCACGGCGTAGGCCGAGGAGATGCCGGGGACGATCTCGAAGGGAACGCCTGCCTGGCGCAGCGCCAGCGCTTCCTCGCCGCCGCGACCGAAAATGAACGAGTCGCCGCCTTTCAGGCGCGTCACCACCTTGCCGGCCAGGCTCTTGTCCACCAGCAGTTGATTGATATCATCCTGCTTCATGGTGTGATCGCCGCCCTTCTTGCCGACGTAGATCACTTCGGCTTCGGGCGAGACGTAAGCAAGCAGCTCCTTGCTGGCCAGGTAGTCGTAAACGACCACCCCGGCGCGGCGGACGCACTCGACGCCCTTGAGCGTGAACAGGCCCGGGTCTCCGGGGCCGGCGCCGACCAGGTATACCTTGCCCGTCCCCCTGCCCATCCGGTTTGCGTCATTCATGCTGTTTCACCCATTCCTTCGCGGTCCAAAAAATCCCTGCCGCCATGGGAACCAGCGGACGATGCCGGCGGGATCCTGCGACTGGCGGCGGCTTGAGCCTTATTCGGGGCAGAGACCAAGTATCTCATCAGGCTTCTCGAAATAGAAGTCCGGCTCCATCTCTTTCAGGCGCACGGCGGGAAAGATCCCCCAGTCCACCGCCACCGTCCTGACGCCGGCCGCCTGTCCGGCCTCGATGTCGAAAGGGCTATCGCCGATGTAAACCGATTCTTCCGGAGTCACGTCCAGGCGGCGCATGGCCAGCTGGATCGGCTGTGGATAGGGCTTGTGCAATTCGGTGTCGTCCGTAGCCACCACCGTCTCGAAGAAATGCTCGATCGGCACCGAACGGAACGCCATGTTGACCGTGTCGCGGCTCTTGGAGGTGACAATCGCCATCTGGGCGCCGCGGCGACGCAGCTCCCCCAGCAGTTCCTCGATGCCCGGGTACGAGCGGATGAGATCGTCATGCACGGCATGATTATACTTACGGTAGACCTGGTACAGCTCGTCCGCCCTGCCGGCGTCCAGCAACTGCATCTGCCGCATCAGCGGCTGGCCCACATTGGCCATCAGCACCTCGTCCGGAAGCTGCCGTCCCAGCACTTCCCGGCTGGCGTGCCGGAACGACTCCCGGATCAGGTCGATGGTGTCGACGATCGTCCCGTCCAGGTCGAAAATAAACGCCTTGAAACATTTTTTGACAGGATTAATAAAAATGTCAACCTCGATTTCTCACGGCTGCGGGACAAGTTCGTCCAGATTCCAGTCTCGGACTATTTCCATTCCCGCCAGGTTCGTCAGGGCGAAGTGGATCGGCGTCACCGAGATTTTCTTCAGGTTGAGCGCATGAAAATCTGTGCCTTCCTCCACGTGGTAGGAAGGGTCGTCACCGTAGATGTGATAGCGGCGATGGCCGTCACCCTCGCCGGGCTCCTCCACCAGCTGGTCCCGGTAGATACGTTTTCCCAGGCGCGTCACCTCGGCGCCTCTCACCTCGCCCGCCGGCAGATTGGGAGCGTTTACATTCAGCAAAATCGTGCCCGGCAGGCCATTCTCACGCAGCTTCTCCGCCATCCTGGCGGTAAAGGCGGCAAGAGGGCCGAAATGAAACTCGCCTTCCTGCACCCGCCAGTTCTCCGGCCTCTCGATTGAAACGGCGATCGCCGGCAGGCCGAGCATGATCCCCTCGAAAGCGGCGGCTACCGTGCCCGAATAGGTGATGTCGTCGCCGAGGTTGGGGCCGAGATTGATGCCGGAGACGACGATGTCGGGCTGCCAGTCAAGGAAGCCCAGGGCGGCGAGGCGGACGCAGTCCACCGGAGTGCCATCCACCGAAAAACCGCTGCCGCCATCCGGGAACGTCACCTCGCGGACATTGAGCGACTGGCCGATCGTGATACCGCGGCCGATGGCGCTGCGGTTCTGGTCGGGCGCGATAACGGCGACCCGGCCGCAGCTTTCCAGCGCCTGCTTGACGGCGAACAGGCCCGGTGAATCTATGCCGTCGTCATTGGTTACAAGTATCTTCAAGGGGACGTTCCTTTCCTAACGTTCCTAATTTTTCCGCAGCTCTGCTTATTGAAAAACTTACTCAGATTAGGAACGTTAGGAAAGGAACGTCCCCGGTTCTACGGTTCTATTCGGAGCCAGCGGCGGCCTTTTTCTTCTGGTCCTTGCTTTTCTTTTTTGGTTTTTCTCCAGATTTGTCCCGGGGAGCCGATTTTTTCCCGTAGTCAGTGCTGTAAAAACCGCTGCCTTTGAAATGGATGGCTACCGGATGGAACAGCCGGGTGACCCGGGCGCCGCATTTCTCGCATTTCTTAACCGCATGGTCGGAGATACTCTGAAGCTTTTCAAACTGGTGCCCGCATTTCAGGCACCGGTATTCATAGATAGGCAATTTTGTTTCAATCCTCCTTTCGCGCTGAGGGCGCTGATGAAAATCGCTTCGGACAGCCTCGGCCGGATGCCCGGAAACAGTCTTTTCTACCAATCTGATATTATAGCATCAATGAAAAGCGGTGGCATTTGAGCCATAAACCTGTCCGTGCGGGTAAACAAAAAAGGGGGTTTTGGGGGCGAAACCGGCCGGCTGCCTCTCTTTTGCCGGTAGCAAAAGTCGGCACTTGTGTAGTAAGATTCTGGCAGATTGTATCGGTAGTCCGCCCTGTGACGCGCGGTTTTAAAATAGCCTTTTTAGCCTAAAATAATGAATATGAAAATCGCCCTCGTATCTGAGTATTATTATCCCTTGCTCGGAGGCATCACCGAGCATGTTCACAATCTGGCGCTCGCTCTCAGTAAACGGGGGCATGAGGTCGTTGTGATCACCCACAACCTCAAGCCGAAGAAGCACCACCATTACCCTGACGGTCCGGAGGTCTTCCCGGTGGTCCGCTTCGGCAAGGGTTTCCCCATCTACTCCAACGGGTCCATCGCCCACATCACCCTCGGCCGGAGTCTGGGCGCGAACCTGGAGAATTTCTTCCGGCAGGAGAACTTCGACGTCATCCACGCCCATTCCCCGCTGACGCCTATCCTGCCGGTCATCGCGCTGCGCCGTTCGAATGCGCCGGTGACTGTCGGCACATTCCATACTTACTTTGACCGCAGCCGCGGCTATTCCTGGCTGCAGAAAAAGGCGGAGCGGCACATGGAGATGATGGATGGCAAGATCGTCGTCTCCGAAGCGTGCGTGGAGGCGCTATCCCGCTATTTCGAAACCGAATACAAGGTCATTCCCAACGGCGTCGACCCCGAATATTTCCGGCCGGACGCACCGGTGCTGCCGGAGTTCGATGACGGCAAACTCAACATCCTCTTCGTCGGCCGCTTCGATCCGCGCAACGGCCTGCGCACCATGATAGACGCCTTCAAGATCGTCAAGTCGCGGTTCGACAACTGCCGCCTCATAGTGGTCGGCGACGGGCCCCTGCGGCCATACTACCGCTCGCTGGTAGGCAAGGAGCTGGCCAAAGACATACATTTCGCCGGCCTGATCAACGGCGGGCGTCCGAATTATTACGCCTCCGCCGATATCTATTGCAGCCCCTGCACAAAGGCTTCATTCGGCGTGGTGCTGCTGGAAGCGATGTCTTCCGGCAAGCCGATCGTCGCTTCCGACATCAACGGCTACCGGCTGGTGATGGAGGATAACAGGCAGGGGATCCTCGTCGGCGAACCGGAGCCGGCTGCCTTCGCCGAGGCGATCCTGCGGCTCCTGAACGACCCCGAACTGCGGCAGCGGATGGGCCAGAGCGGACGCGATACAGTGATTGAAAAATATTCCTGGGATCTGGTCGCCAGGAAGGTGGAAGCGCTTTATCTGGAGCTGCTGGGACGCAAGCCGGAAACAGAGCCGGTGGCACCCGCGCCCGCGGGTGAAATCGCCTACGCCCTGAATGACTAAGAAAGAGGCGCTGTGTGTGCTCGGCTCGCTGGCCGGCACCGCACTCCTCCCCGCCGCCGGGCTGTCGCATGTCCTCTGGCACCGTGGCCGGCGCGGGCTTGCAGCCGCGACGCTGGCAGCAGGTTTCGGCGCCGACAGCCTGCTGCTTTCAGCCTTTCTGATTCCCAACCTTCCGCTCACCGGCCGCATGTTCTTCCGCGGCTGCCGGACCGGGGGCAGCATCGCCCTCACTTTTGACGACGGCCCCCGCCAGCCCTTCACCGGGCAGATCCTCGATGTGCTGAAGCGGGAAGAGGTGCGGGCAACCTTCTTCGTACTCGGCGAGAATGCCATGCTCTACCCCGAAACAGTCAAACGGATGGCCGCCGAAGGACACCGGGTGGCAAATCATGGCATGGACCATGATATCCTCATGTGGGCCGCCGCCGGAGCCACCCGGATGCAGTTGAAGCTGACCGACCAGGCGCTGCGCGAGGCGGGGGCGAATGATCCGGCGCCGCTGTTCCGGCCGCCGCATGGCTGGCTGAGCCCGTTAGCCCACCGGGCGGTGACAGCCGCCGGTTACAAGGTGGTGGGCTGGACGAAAGGAGTCTGGGACACGGCCTCACCCGGTGTGGAACAGATAATTTCCAGAACGGCCGAAGTGCTCGAGCCCGGCAGCATCCTGCTGCTGCACGACGGCTGGCGCGGCAGCAGCGAAGAAGACCGCTCCCAGACGGTAGCGGCCCTGCCCGGGATCATTAACGAGGCCCGCGTCCGCGGACTCGCGTTCGCCACCGTCGAAGAGCTGATCGGACAGGCGGAAGGAGGCTGCCCCGCTTGAGATTCCTCCGCGCCTTCCTGCGTTTCCTTCGCCGCCGCTTGATCCTGCTGCTACTGTTCACGGCCCTCGGCTACGCCCTGGTCAAGCGGGTGGATTACAGCGAGGTGCTGGCGGCGTTCGCGGAAGTTTCCTGGTTTTATGTCTTCCTGGCCATCCTCGCCAACCTGGCTTCGATCATGCTCAAGGTCACCAGCTGGAAGATCATCTTCGACTTCACCTTCCAGGGACTGAAGACGCGCTGGCGCGACCTGACCTCGGCGCTGATGATCGGCTTCCTGGTCAATGCGCTTGTGCCTGCGCGCCTGGGCGAGCTGGCGCGCGCGTACGTCATCTCCCGCCGCGAAACCATCGAAGGCTATTACATCTCGCGTTCGACGGTGTTCGGGACCATTGTCCTGGAGCGCGTCTTCGATGGTCTGGCCATGGCTCTAATCGTCACCTACGGCGTGATCAATATGGACCTGCCGGTATGGGCCGACCGGGGAGCGCTGGCGCTGCTGCTCATTGCAGTATTGATTGGCGGGGCGCTGGTCCTGCTGGAGGTGAAGCGAGAAAAGCTGCAGAAAGGCGCAGCGGAAGCGCAGGCCCGGCACAGGGAGGAGCACCCCTGGTGGCGCAAGCAACTGACGCACCTGCACGGTATCGTCGCGCGTTTCAGTGAGGGTCAGCAGGTGCTCAGGAGCCCGGGCCGCATCATCGTCATCTTCTGCACCACGTCGGCTTCATGGGTATCCCAGCTTACCGCCGTCTACCTGTCGCTGCATGCCTTCCATCTGGGCTTCACCGGCTTCCTCGGAGCCCTGCTCCTGCTCATCCTGATCAACATCGCCGGCGCGCTGCCGGCCACGCCCGCCAACGTCGGCATCTTCCAACTGGCCACGGT
>JAJYLK010000061.1 GCA_021787775.1 Actinomycetes bacterium
CGCGCCGGATTCGCTGGAGGCCATCGCCGAAAAGGCGCTGAAGCTGGAAACCGGCGCCCGGGGACTGCGCTCGATCATCGAGCAATCCCTGCTAAATGTGATGTTTGAGCTTCCGTCGCGTGGCGACGTTCGCAAATGCGTTGTTACCAAGGAAACCATCGAGCGCGAGATCGATCCGACACTGGTGACGGAAGCGGAAAGAATATTGCCACAACTTGACGAAGAGTCAGCCTAAACCGCATAAGTCACTACCCTTACTGCCAACCAGAGAGCTTGTAGTTTTTCCCCGAATGGTCGCGCCCATCTTTGTGGGCCGCGAGAAATCCATCAAGGCTCTGGAGCAGGCATTCGCCGACAAGTCGCCGATCATCCTCTCCACGCAGAAGGAGCCGACCGTCGACGACCCCACCATCGATGACATCGTCCGCATCGGGACGATGGCCACGGTGGTCCAGCTTTACCGGCTGCCGGATGGTTCCATTAAGGCTCTGGTAGAAGGTCAAAAAAGGGTTCGCATCGACGATTTCGCTTCCACATCGCCGCACTTCCAGGTGCACTTTTCACCGCTGGACAGCGCCGTCGAGGAGGCCAACGACCGCATCGACGCCCTGGCGCGAGTGGTCGTGCGTGAGTTCATCCATTACGTGGAGTCAAACCCCGGCATGCCGGAAGAGATGTCGCAGATCATCGGGGCGGTAACCGACGCCGGCGAACTCGGGGATGCCGTGGCCGCACACTTGATGCTGCCGTACGCCAAGAAACAGGAGCTGCTGGAGGTTGGTGACACCGAGCAGCGGCTCAGCCAGCTGCTACAGATCCTGATCGAGGAGAACGCGGTGCTGGACATGGAGCGCGACCTCAACCGCAAGGTGCAGGACCGGATCGAGACCACGCAGCGGCAGATCTTCCTCCACGAAAAGCTCAGGGCGATCCGCGACGAGCTGAAGGAATCGCCCGAGGCCGAGGAAGACGACGTCAAGGAATACCTGCGGCTGCTGGAGGAGAAGCAGCTGGGCGAGGCCAACGCCGAGGCGGTGCGGCGCGAGATCGGCAAGCTGAGGACGGCTTCGCCGATGTCGGCCGAGGTGTCGGTGATCCGCAACTATCTGGACAACGTCTTTGCGCTGCCCTGGGGCGAGCTGGCCGCCGGGGACGGCTACGAGCTGCCGCAGGTGGCCCGCCACCTGGGAAGAACCCATTACGGGCTCAAGAAGGTGAAGGAGCGCGTGCTGGAATACCTGGCGGTGGGCAAGCTGCTGGGGAAAGACCAGCCCAACACCACGCTCTGTTTCACCGGGCCGCCGGGAGTGGGCAAGAGTTCGGTGGCGCAGGCGATCGCCAGTGCGCTGGGACGGCCGTTCGTGCGCATCTCGCTGGGCGGCGTGCGCGACGAGGCCGAGATCCGCGGCCATCGCCGCACTTACGTCGGCGCCATGCCGGGACGGATCATCGACGCCATCAACAAGTCCAGGGTCGATAACCCGGTTGTCCTTCTGGACGAGATCGACAAGATGGATTCCGATTTCCGCGGCAATCCGGCGGCGGCGCTGATGGAAGTGCTCGACCCGCTGCAGAACAAGGAGTTTCGCGACAATTACCTGGAGCTGGACTACGACCTCTCAAAAGTCCTCTTCCTGGCGACGGCCAACTATGAGGACGGCATCCCGGCAACGCTTTACGACCGGCTGGAGGTCATCCGCCTGCCGGGGTACACCTTCGAGGAGAAGGAGAAAATCGCGGCGCGGCATCTGATTCCCAAAATCGCCGCCGAATCGGGACTGAAGAAGAGCGATGTGGCGATCTCGCCGGCTGCGGTCAAGGCGATCATCCGCTTTTACACCCGCGAGTCAGGGGTTCGCGATCTGGAGCGGCGCCTGCGGAAGATCTACCGCAAGGTGGCGCGGCGCTACCTCGAAGAAGATCTGAAGTTGCCGGCGCGTATTCCGGCGACGGCGCTGGAGGACTACCTCGGTCCGGCGCCGTTCAATGAAGAAAAAATCGGGCGCCGGCCTTTGCATGGCGCCAGCCTGGGGTTGGCCTACACCGCCGACGGCGGCGAGGTGCTGACCATCGAAACCAGCGTCTCGACCGGCAAGGGCGACCTGGTTCTCACCGGGCAACTGGGCGAGGTCATGCAGGAATCGGCGCAGACCGCCTGGGGCTATCTGGTCTCGCGCGCCGAGAACGACTCCGGCTTCCGCGGTTTCTTCCGCCGCAGCGCGCCTGCCTTCGACGAGGAAGGCAAATGGGCGATGGCGGTCAAGGATCTGCGGTTGCACATCCCGGAAGGCGCCATCCCCAAGGACGGGCCGTCCGCCGGGATACCGCTGGCGGCGTCGATGCTCTCAGCGCTGTCAGGCCGGGCGGTGCGGCCGGACGTGGCGGCTACCGGTGAAATCACATTGCGCGGCAAGATCCTGCGGATCGGCGGCCTGCGCGAGAAAAGCCTGGCGGCTTTGCGCATGGGCGTCAGGACGGTGGTGCTGCCCAAGGCGAATCAGCCGGATGTCAAAGAGCTGCCCGCCAAGGTGCGCTCCGGCCTGAAGTTTGTCTACGTAGATGACTTCGACCAGGCGATCGCGCATCTGTTCGTCTGATCCGGAGGGACGCAGACCCCTCCAGCGGCATAAATGCCGCAAGCGCTGCCGCGAGCCTAAACGGCGCCGCTCCCTTCGCCTGATCGGCGGTCTCGATCCGAATGCCTCACCCATCTACTACGAGATCACGGTTGCCGGACAGCTTCAAACCAGCGGTACCCTCCAGCCAGGGGCCTATGTCACCCCGACCTTCCCCGGGACAAAGAACGGCCCGGTGGAGGTCCAGGCCTGGACAGATTCAAGCAGGTAGTGTCAAAAATCTTTCGCACTTTCTTCAGGCGGCCTCATTCTGATCTGTCTCAGGCTATCGCCAGTTCTTTCTCCATCTGCTGCGTGAGTAGCTCCATCGTCAGGTAACGCCGGGTTCCCCATTTCGTGCCCGCGACGTGCCTGAGCCGGGCTGCGGCGAGCATTAGCGCCGAGTGGCCGTCGGGAAACGAGCCTACCACCCTGGTTCGCCTTCTGATCTCTCTCATCAGCCGTTCCAGCGGATTGTTGGTCCTGATCCTGATCCAGTGGGCAGCTGGGAAGTCGTAGTAGGTCAGCGTCTCTTCCGCTGACTCTTCGAGTTTCTTGGCTGCTGCTGAGAGTTTCATGGCCTTCAGCTTCTCAATCACCTTTGCGGTCTTTTCGCGGGCCGCTTTTTTGTCCTCCTGGGCGTGGATCGCCTTGAGCATCGTGGCCACCTGGCGCACCTTGCCGGAAGGGACGACGCTGAAAACGTTTCTGTAGAAGTGAACCGTGCAGCGTTGCCACTTGGCTTCGGGATAGAAATCGGCCAGTGACTCGGTGAGACCCAGGCAGGCGTCAGAGATGAAGAGCTTTACGCCCTTAAGCCCGCGTTTCTTTAAATGCCGCAGGAATGAGCTCCAGCCTGCTTTGTCTTCCTTGGCGCCTTCACAGACGCCCAGGACCTCACGGAAGCCGTCGCTGTCAACGCCGATTGCCACCAGTACCGAGACATTTTTCACTTCACCGCCCCAGCTGCGCTTGAGGGCGATGCCGTCCATGTAGACGTACGGATGCTCGCCGGCGATCTTCTTATTTCGCCACTTCTCGATGTGCCCGTAGATCTTTTTGTTGAGGTTGCTGACGGTACCGGGGCTGACCTTGGTTCCCCAGAGAGCTTCGGTGATGTCTTCCACGCGGCGCACGGAAACGCCGGCCAGGTACATCTCGATCAGCGATTCTTCCACGGAGGCTTCACGCCGGCGATATCGCTCGACGATGGCGGTCTCGAAGGTCTGGGCTCTGAGCTTGGGCATGTTGAGCGTTACCTCTCCTGCCTTGGTGTGCAGCTTGCGCTGGTAGTGGCCGGCTCTAGTGTCAATTCGCTCAGGGCTGCGCTGGTACCTGGTTGCTTTGCAGAGGCGGTCGGCTTCGGCATCGAGCATGCCGTTTAGCGCTTCCTCCACGGTTCCCCTCACCATCTCCCCGAGGTGGTCGCGGATACGGCCTTCGTCAATCTCGATTACCTTGCCAAGCTTTCCTGTTGTAGACTTCTTCATGCGGTGGTTCTCCTCTCTGATCATTGGTTGTGTCGTAACTCCCAATTAAATCAGAATGAGGCCACCGCTTAAAAAATGTGCGAAAGAAATTTTACGTTATCATCGAATCATTCGGCAATTCACGTTATCCGGGGTTAGCTTCCTGGGGGATGGGTTAAAATTATTTATTGCGAAGCTCGGGGATTTTTAAAAAGATCACATATCGGTTTTATGTCAAAAAAAGAAGCGCGGAAGGAGATAACGCCATGTTTGACGATGAGCACTCCACGCAGCACAAAACCGGTGCTGGCCCTTCGGTTCGTGACTGGTGGCCGAACCGGTTGAATCTGGATATTTTGCGTCAACATTCCCCCCGGTCAAATCCGATGGGGGAGGATTTCAACTATGCCGAAGAGTTCAAGACCCTGGATTTCGCAGCTGTAAAAAAAGACCTCCATGTCTTGATGACTGATTCACAGGATTGGTGGCCGGCTGACTACGGTCACTATGGACCGCTGTTCATTCGCATGGCATGGCACAGCGCTGGCACTTACCGCACCGGCGACGGTCGCGGCGGCGCTGGAACCGGCAACCAGCGTCTCGCACCCGTCAACAGCTGGCCCGATAACGTCAATCTCGACAAAGCACGCCGGCTTCTCTGGCCGATCAAGCAAAAGTATGGCCGTAAGATCTCCTGGGCTGACCTGATGATTCTTGCGGGCAACGTCGCCATGGAATCGATGGGATTCAAGACGTTCGGTTTTGGCGGCGGACGTGAGGACATCTGGGAGCCGGAAAAAGATATTTACTGGGGTTCCGAAGTAACCTGGCTTCAGGACAGGCGCTATTCCGGTGACCACGAGGAACTCGAAAATCCGCTCGCAGCGGTTCAGATGGGGCTGATTTACGTAAACCCGGAAGGGCCGAACGGCAATCCGGATCCGGTCGCATCCGGACGGGATGTTCGTGAGACCTTCGCGCGCATGGCAATGAACGACGAGGAGACGGTTGCGCTTACAGCCGGCGGTCACACCTTTGGTAAATGCCATGGCGCCGGCGATCCGGCCCTGGTCGGACCTGAACCCGAGGCCGCCGGCCTTGAAGAGCAGGGCCTGGGATGGAAAAGCGGCTATGGCAGTGGAAAAGGCGGTGATCAGATCGGCAGCGGCCTTGAAGGTTCCTGGACGCCCAGCCCGACGCAGTGGGATAACAGCTATCTGAAGATGCTGTTTGAAAACGAATGGGAACTGACGAAGAGTCCGGCAGGCGCTTTTCAGTGGACGCCGAAGAACACGACTGAAAATAATCAGGCTCCGGCGGCGGACGATGCTGCGAAGCAGGTTCCAATCATCATGACCACCGCGGACATGTCGATGCGGATGGACCCGGTCTATGAACCGATTGCGCGCCGCTTCCTTGAGAACCCGGACGAACTCGCGGACGCATTCGCCAGAGCCTGGTTCAAGCTGACCCATCGCGACATGGGCCCGCGTTCGCGCTATCTGGGCCCGGAAGTTCCGGCGGAGGAGCTGATATGGCAGGATCCCATCCCCGCGGTCGATCATGATCTTGTCGATGACAAGGACATCGCCTTGCTGAAGGTCAGGATCCTTGCTTCCGGACTTTCCATAAGTGAAATGGTTTCTACCGCCTGGGCGTCCGCCTCAACCTTCCGGGGGTCAGACATGCGTGGCGGCGCCAACGGCGCTCGCATCCGCCTGGCTCCGCAAAAGGATTGGGAAGTAAATCAGCCGGAACGACTGGCGAAAGCGCTCTCAACACTGGAAGAGATACAGAGCGAGTTCAACGGGGCTCAGCCTGGCGGCCAGAAGGTATCGCTCGCCGATGTGATCGTTTTGGCAGGCTGCGCCGCCGTTGAACTGGCGGCGAAGAATGCCGGTCGCGATGTAACGGTTCCCTTTGCACCGGGCCGCATGGACGCCTTGCTGGAACTGACCGATGTGGCCGCCTTCGCCGTGCTGGAGCCGGCTGCGGACGGCTTCCGCAACTACCAGAAGACCAGGTATGCCGTATCAGCCGAAGAACTGCTGGTTGACCGGGCGCAGCAGCTGACGCTGACTCCACCCGAGATGACGGTTCTCCTTGGCGGTATGCGGGTCCTGAATACCAACTTCGGGCAGACCAGGCATGGCGTCTTCACCGACCGTCCTGAGGCATTGACGAATGACTTCTTTGTAAACCTGCTCGATATGAGCACCGCATGGAAGGCAGCGTCTGAAGACGAAGAGCTGTTTGAAGGCCGCGATCGCAAAACCGGCGAAGTGAAATGGACTGGAACCCGTGTCGACCTGATTTTCGGTTCAAACTCTGAGTTGCGTGCCCTGGCTGAAGTTTATGCAGCCGATGACCACCTGGAGAAGTTCGTCAATGACTTTGTGGCAGCCTGGGCCAAGGTGATGAATCTGGATCGCTTTGATCTCGCATAGTTTTTGCGCAGTGTCACTGAAGGCTACTCTAAACGAAGGCTGAACTTCATGTCAGGGCGTTAGGCAGTATGTAAACTATTTTAACCGGGAGCGGCTGCACTCGGCTATTGACGTCGCAGCATTTCATTGCGCCACGCTCGTTATCATGCCGAGCCACGGCCTCCCGACATGAGTGCATTCATCTGTGCCTGCGAAATAAAGTTGTCGGGCGGGTTGATTGTCAGCCCATGACTGTAATCCACAAACATAGAGCCCGAGGTTTCATTAAAGCTGGTGTTGAGTGAGCTATCCTTGACAGGTTTGTCCAGCTTGAGCTGAACAGTGGCGCCGATGATGTTCCGTGAGTCAGAGCTGAGATAAACGTCGGCGCTGACGACGCCACTCTTGCCAAATGCCTCGTCGATGAATGTGGGATCCGTCATCTTGTAGCCTGACGCCGGGGAAATA
>JAJYLK010000062.1 GCA_021787775.1 Actinomycetes bacterium
CGATAATGCCAGTGGCAGCACTTCGCAGGCGGCGAACATCATCGAGGCGCTGGAAGCCGGTTCCAGGCTGCTGCTGATCGACGAAGATACATCGGCGACCAATTTCATGATCCGCGATGAGCTGATGCAGCGGCTGATCTCCAAGGACAAGGAGCCGATTACGCCGTTGATTGACCAGGTTCACAATATGTACAAGGAGCACGGGGTCTCCACGGTGCTGGTGATGGGCGGGTCCGGCGACTATTTCGAAGTCGCCGATACGGTCCTGGCTATGGAGGATTATCAACCGAGGGTGGTGACGGCACAGGCGCGCGAAGCAGCGTCTTCCCGAGCGGGCCTGCGGCAAAGCGAGGCCGCAGTCTTCGGGCGCCTGACCGCCAGGGTGCCGCTGGCCGGCGGGCTCAATCCGCGGCGCGGTCCGCGCGAGAAGGTTTCGGCCAGGGGCCTGGACTCGATTGAGTTCGGCAGGCAGACTGTCGATCTGGCCGCTGTCGAGCAACTGGTCGATCCAAGCCAGACGAGGGCCATCGGCGATTTTGTCTGGAGCGCGTACCGGCGCGGCCTGTTTGACGGGAAGGCGACGCTGGGGCAGGTTCTCGACATGATGTTGGCCGAGGTTGAAGAGCGCGGGCTCGATGTCATCGCGCCGGTTACCGGGTCGTGCGCCGAAGGCGGTGCGGTCGCCGGCGACTATGCGTTGCCGCGCCGGTACGAGATCGCCGCCATGCTAAACCGGCTGCGCAGTCTGAAAGCAAGACCGGCCTCCGAGCAAATGGCTCAAATTTTCCCCTCCGATGATGACAGCCGTAAATAATCCCGGAAAAACGACCGGGCTTCCGTTAAAATATAGTTTAATCAAAACAGGGTTGCCTCGCTGTGATGTCAGCCGCGGCGATCCGCTAGCGCTAGGTTGGATATGAGCAGCGAAAAGTCAGGCCTGACAACGCTCGCGGCCAAAGAAGCAAGAAGCATCGAGATTCTTGAAGAGGCGCTGGGGCGTTTCGACGGCAGGATCGCCACGACTTTCACCGGCGGCAAGGATTCGCTGACGGTGCTGCATATGCTCAAACGCATCGGCGGCGGGCAAGTGGCGATTCCGGTGCTTAATCTCGACACGACGGTCAAGTTCAAGGAGGTCATCGAGTTCCGCGACAGGCTGGCTGGTGAATGGAACCTCGACCTGATAATTACCACAAATCACGAGGGGCTCAAGAAGATCAATCTTGCGCTCGATCACGAGCAGTGCTGCCTGGTGATGAAGGCGCAGGCAATCGACGCCGCCGTGGAGAAGCATGGCTGGAAAGCGCTGATAACGGGCGTCCGCTGGGACGAACAGCCTGCCCGGGTCAACGAAGAATATTTTTCCGAACGGCCAGAACACACTCGCGTGCAGCCCATCCTTCATTTCAGCGAACTGGATATCTGGGCTTACATCGAAAAATACAAGCTGCCGTATTGCAGCCTGTACGATCAGGGATACCGAAGCCTGGGATGCGAGCCCTGTACCGTCAAAAGCGTGCGGCCGCGGGGCGATGGTCCCGAGCGGGAAGGCCGGGCCCAGGAAAAGGAACAGATCATGGCCCAGCTGCGGGATCTCGGATATTTTTAGACAGCAACGGAAACATCCAGCGCCTGAATCGCCGGTCGCTTCGGCCCCGGTTTGGTTCGAATCCACCGTCACGGCAATGCGAACTGATATTATTCTTCCATGACAAAAAACGTCAGAACCAGTTTGATAATAGTATGGTCCGTGGTATGTCTTTCCGGCCTGGTGGCTTTCTTGTTCGAGATGCTGGGGCCGGGAACCGGTGATAGTTCCGTCGACGGCGCCGCAATGGCGGTGACGCTGGTATTCTGGGCCATGGTCTGGTTCGTGCCGGTTGCCGTTTTGTTTTTCATCGGGCGCAGGGGCCTTCCTGGCGAAGGGCATGACGGCGGGTCCGGCAGATGAAATTCTGGCAGGAACATCCGCGACTGGCTACTGTGGTGGCACTCGCCATCGGAGTGGGCACGGTCCTGTTTCTTTATGTACTTTCCACCGTGGGCGGGCCGGCGCACAAGAGCGATCTGACGGTAACTGGCAGCGTCACGCAGGGGGCGGCAGGTGGGAGCAGGGCCGCCATCGAGCAGGTCGATTTCTCCCAGGTGCTGGCGCCGGCGCTGGCTGGGGGCAAGTCCGTCGAGAATACCCGGTTCCTGGACCTGAAAGGCGACGGTCAGGAAGAGGCGCTCATCCTGGTGCGCGGACAGGGCGCTCGCCGGCCGCTGGACTGGTACGTATACGGCCTGGACAATGCGGGCAAAGCGGTGAAGCTGTTCGAGCGGCAAGGAGTGGCCGCCGGCGAAGTGCAGGTGCAGGGACCTCAGCTCGTGGAGAGCGAAGGCGTCTATGCACCCGGTGATCGGGATTGCTGCCCGTCAGCTGAGAAACGCACCTATTACGCCTGGGGGAATGGCAGCCTGACGGCCTTCAAGACAGAAGCCGCGCCGCCACCGTCGTAGGCGCAAGGCTCCCAATCAAAGGCGTCCGGTTCCGCGTTGAAGCGCCCGTTTTTCGCATTACAAGCGCGTCCTGATCATTGCTGGCCGCGGATGAGCTTGAGTGTCGTGAGCCGCTCACGCAGTATCCGCTCGTGGTCTTCCTCCCACCGGACCAGCTGCTCGAACAACGTACGGGTCTCGGGATCGTCTGCTGCCTGCGCTCCCTGTCGATACCGCTCGGCCGCCATCTTCTCGTTCTCGATCGCTTCCTCGATAAGCTGAATCACGTTTATGGGCACCATATCCTCCAGTTCACTAGCTTGAAATTGCAATCATTACCGTCAGCGTTGCCAGTAAAACCGCTACGGAAACCCATAAGCCGGGGCTCTTCCAGGAGCGGTTGTGAAGAGCCTTGGCGAGAAAATGGGTGCCGATCGTCGCCCCCAGTGACATGAAACCGACGGTTGCCATGCGGACCAGCGGCGAGACCTGATCGATTGCCGGCTGACCGATGACACCCTCCCACGATTTCAGAACGTAGTAAAAAAGCAGCACGAATTCGACAAAACCCGCCGCGACCTGAAGCGCCAGGCGCTCCTGTTGCACCACGAGACTGCGAGAGAGCAACTCCCGTGTTTGACTCTGTATCGCTGCCTCTTCCCCGGCTCGCAGCAGCTCAACTTGTGTCCTGACGACTTCGATGGCGGCCTGGGCGTTGCCGCGCGAGAAGCCGAGTTTGTCCGCCTCGGCGCTGGCTGAATCCAGTTCTGCTGTCGACATGTCCCGGTAATGTGCGCCGATTTCGTCGCGCGTTCCGCCGTCGGCAAGACAGGGCTTTATCGCCTCCTCCAGCGCCTCCAGGCTGCCGCGCAGATGATCCTCCGCCTGGCGTATCAGCAGCGCATCTGTTGCCAGCATGCCGAACAACCGCGACAGCGCGCCGATCTTTTCATCGAGCTGCTCGGGCGCTTCCGCGCCGGCGCCGGCCAGGACGACCTGGCGATGCAGAAGCTCGCCTACCTGACGATCGACTGCTGCCCGTTCGGCGGCGATGGTGCTGCGCTGTTGCGCAAAGTGGGCGACCTGACTGACCAGGAACCTGATCGCCGCATCGATCTGCGGCAGATGAGTGGCGAGCAACGAGTCCGGCTCGGCCGCGGCGACAACAAAGAAGCGGCGCTTGTCGCCACGCCGGTCCAGCTCGAGCAACAGCGGTTCGCGGCCGCCGACCAGTTCCGGGCTGAGACCGCAGGCGAAAAAGCCGTTGCCGCCCGGTTCGGCCTGGCGGCCGGCGGATATCCGGGACGCGCCCGCATCTTCTGCCCGGGTCTCATGGATGGCTGTCCCTCGCTCGTCTGCCAGGTCCCAGACGTTTGACAATCCCGCTGCTGACGACCTTGTCTCACTGCCGGCTGACCCCCGCTCGCCTGCCAGAGGCCAGGCGGTGGCGGCCAGCACGTCGCTGCTTTTTTCCGCGCTGACAAGCGTAGTGGTTTCTCCAAACAGTGCGATTCCCAGATCGGCGGTTTTGCGACGAGCCTCGTCGATGACGCCCAGCGCCCGCTTCCATTCGGGGATGCCGGCATGTTCGCCTGAATCGCTGCGGATGTAAATCCCCACCACCGCCAGCCGTGGCAGCATTCCCAGGCAGAAATCCAGTTCAGCGCCGTGCACCCAATGCATGATCTGGCAGCCTTCGGCCAAGCCGGCATCGCTCAGACCCAGATCAAGGGCTCCCGAGGGAGCCGGGCCGCCACCTTCGGTCAACGCATTCCAGAGTGCGGCCAGGTCTGTTTCAGCATCTCTGAGAAGATAAAAGTAGTGAACTGCCAAGGTGCGCCGGTTGTCCGGCATGCGTGCCTCCCGGGAGTGAGCTTCGTCTGATGAGAATTCTATAACATCGCCGGCCGCCTTCGGGACGTTTTCCATCCAGCAGGATAAAGGGGGCAGCCATGAAAGCTGAGGCCAGGTCATTGCCGGCGCCCGCCGTCAGCAAGGTCGAGCTTCTCGGCGACGTGCATGACGAAGAAGCGTTTCGGGTGCGGCTCGGCAGCATATTTTGATTCTAACAGAGGGAATGGACGGAAAAAGCGGGCACAGAAACTTTCAACGGGATTGACCTGCACCGATTAAGGATAGAAAGAAAAAATAACGCGAGAATGGGAGCCGGAGATTTTGCGATATCTTGGCGAGACACGAATTTTGTCTATACAGCCGTTCCATGGGGTCGAGCCGGTCTTTGCCCGGGAAGTGGGAGCGGCGGCTGCCTCCATGTTGGGCCTGCTGGCAAATGTTAACGACTCGGTCGCGGTGCCCGGCGCGGCCTGGAACCGCCGCCGCCGGCAGTACCGCTCCGACGCGTTTCTCGAAGCGCTGGCGGAGCTGGTTCAGGCAGCTCTCCCCGGACAGGTGCTGCTGGGTGTCACGAAAGACGACCTGTTCATCCCGGGGCTCAACTACATATTCGGAGAAGCAGACCATCGCAGAGGGGTGTCGGTCATCTCGCTGGCGAGGCTTGAACCGGAGCGTGGCGACATCGCGGCGGGATTGTATTGCGAGCGCGCCGTCAAGGAGTCGATACACGAGCTCGGTCACGTTTTTGGGCTGGCGCATTGTCCTGAGGCGACATGCATCATGCATTTTTCCAATACTATTGCGGACACGGACATAAAGGGTCCAGATTTCTGTGCGCGATGCGCCGCGCTTCTGTTTCAGCGCGCCGATAAATCGGCGGTCTCCTAGTAGAAACGCTCCAGCTCCGCTTCAGCCTCCGCGCGCGAGAAAGGTTGACGCAATAGCGGAACCTTGCCAGCTATGGCCGGGACCAGTTCTTCCAGGGTGGGGCGCTCGTTACGGTAGATGACACCGGTGGGGATGCGGTCGCCGAATTCGAGCGCAAGGTGGAAGGCGGCGTCACGGTTAGACGGGTCATGGCTGTCGCTGATGTGATATACGCGCTTCTGGTACCAGCGGTAGGTGTTGAGCTTGTTAAACGTAATACAAGGCTGCAGTATATCAAGCAATGCGAATCCTCTGAACCGCATTGCTTCAGCCATCAGCTCCTGGAGGAAAATCCGGTCGCCCGCATATGCCCGGGCGACGAAAGCAGCATCCATGGCAACCGCCAGCGCGACCGGATTCAAGGGCTCGAGCAGGACGCCGGCAGGCTGCGCCGTTGTGACCATGCCCTGGGCGGAAGTGGGCGATGCCTGGCCTTTGGTGAGGCCGTAGATCTGATTGTCGTGCACGAAAAGCTTGACATTGACATTCCGGCGCATGGCATGCAGGAAATGGTTTCCGCCTTCGCCATAACAATCACCGTCGCCGGCAACAGCGATCACCGGCATATCATGGTTGACCAGGCGGATGGCGGTAGCGACCGGTAGTGTCCGGCCATGCAGCCCGTTAAACGTGTTGCACATCGTATAGTGAGGCAGCTTGCTCGCCTGTCCGATACCGGAAACGACCACCAGCTCGTGCGGCTGAAGCCCCAATTCGACCATCGCCGCCTTAAAACTCTTGAGGATGTTGAAGTTGCCGCAGCCCGGGCACCATGCCGGTTGCTGGCCCTCGAAGTTGACTGTTTCAGCCAATGATCTCCCCCACCTCCTGCAATATATCTTCCAGCAGGAACGGCCTGCCGTCGAACCGGTTGATCCGATTGCTGAATTGAAAGCCAGTTTCGCCCCGGAGCAGCCGTTCGAACTGGGAGCCGGCATTGTTCTCGATGCAGATGGTGCGCCGGGCGCTCCTGAGAACCGCGAGGTAGTCGTATTTGTCGGTCGCTGGCAGCGGCCAGATCTCACTCCAGTGCAGCATGGCGATGCTGTGACGTTCGCGTAGCTCGTCAACGGTCTCTTTCATCACCCCGTAATTCGATCCCCAGCCGGTCAGGACGATCTCCGGGCGCTCCTCGCCGTAGAGCCGTGGCGGCTCCATATCCGCTCTTATCAGGGGCAGCTTCTTCCGCAGCCTCTTGTCCACCATCTTTATTCTGGTAGCGGCGTCTTCGATGATATGGCCGTCCTCGTCGTGCTCGTCGCTGTCGGTGACGACAAGGTGGCGGGAAGCGCCTGGCTCAGCCAGCGGCGACACACCGCTAACGGTGAACGCATGTCGCTGGTAGCGGTCCAGCTGTCCCAGAGCCTCCGCATGCAAACGGTGATCGAGGTATTCGATCCGGGCGGGCTCCAGCCCGTCCAGCGTCCACTCGGCGTCGGCCAGATACGTATCGGAAAGGATGATCGCGGGGACCTGATATTTCTCTGCCAGGTCGAACGCCTTGCCCGTGAGGCGGAAAGCCTGCTCGGGACTGCCCGGCGTCATCACCACGCGGGGGAATTCGCCGTGGGCCGCG
>JAJYLK010000063.1 GCA_021787775.1 Actinomycetes bacterium
CGGATCATCGGGGCCGCTGCCGCAGCCTGGTAACGTGTTTAATATTATCCTAAATCACGGGTATCGGGAAACATTTCACATGGCGGCGCCATGGCCGCAAAAACGTTAACCTGGACTTCAGGCTTATTCTTCCAGGCGCGCCAGGATCGCTTCGACCTGGCGGACGTACTCCGGCGCCGCATCGAAGGGCGCCGCTTCATTCAGGTCCGCCTGGCGCACTTCCTCGCTGAACGGCAGGCAGCCGAGCACGTCGAAATCCTGACCGAGCCGGCGGCAGAAATCCGCATCCGCCGCGGTCACCTTGTTCACCACCAGCGCCACGCGCGCGATGCCGATCTCGCCGGCCAGGCGCCGGATCGCCTCGGCCGTCTGCACGCTGCGGCGCCCCGGCTCGACGACCACCAGCATGGCGTCGACGCCCCTGGCGGTGGCGCGGCCGAGGTGCTCGATGCCGGCTTCCATGTCGGCGATGACCACATCCTTTTCATGCAGCAGCAGATGTGTCAGCAGCGATCTGAGCAGCGCCGATTCCGGGCAGACGCAGCCGCCGCCGCCTTTTTTCACGGTGCCGAGCCTGAGCAGATGGACGCCGTGGGCTTCCACGGACATGTTCGCGGGGATGTCGTCCACCCGCGGATTCATCTTGTATACGGGAGCACTGGAGCCGGGCTCGGCGCCGGTGCGTTCGCGGATCAGCTGGCTCATCTCGGAGATGGGAGTCAGCGCCTCCGCCGCCGCCGCCGGCATGCCGATAGCCGAGGCCAGGTTGGCGTCCGGGTCGGCGTCGACGGCATAGACGCGCAGGCCGCGCGCCGCAAGCAGCCGCGCCAGGGTGCCGGCCACGGTTGTCTTCCCGACGCCGCCCTTGCCGGTGACTGCCAGTTTCATCCCTGCCATCGCACTGTTCCTTTCAATGTCAAATTTCAGCATGACCGCAACGTCATCCCGCCGCGCGCCACCTTCAGTCTATCATCGCTGCCACCCGCGAAAAAACCGCCTTCCCGGCTACACAAAAATTCATAAAAAAGGTAAAAAGCAGTGCTTATAGCAATACCCCCCGGGGGCTTATACATGCCCGAAATTAAATCGTGTTAACCACGAATTTGGATAATCCGCATCATGTAAATTGCTGATATTGGAGTAAACTACTTGCATTAAAAGTGTCTATTTCAACTATCTAGGGGAGTTGGGAAAGCGCGATTAGTTGGGCACCGGACTTGAATCACTGGCCGGGTGACGCGAAAGTTGCAGCTCAGGCGGGAGTCACCGGTTTTTTCAGTCGATCAGGTTAACTCATTCATTTGAGGCCCGTTTTTTTACCGCTGGCGGTTTCGTGATCCCCCCACCTCTGGATTCGGACACTTTTCAAGGATTACCCATATTTTAACTTGGGGGTTGAAACGGAGGTGATAGAAGGATCCACTAGGGAGGGATGCAAGGAATGTAATTTGACCCAGACCGAATCTCTAATATAAGGGCGAAGGAGGAGGGTGAAGGAATGAAGAACATTAACAAGAGCCGGAAGCTCAGAATCGTCGCGGTTCTGGCCCCCCTGGCTCTGCTGGTTGTACTGGCGATTACGGTTGCCGGATACGCCAGCGCCGGGAGCTCCGTCTCCTGCACGTATGGCAATTGCGGCGGTAGCGTGGCTCCCAACGCATCTTATGGCATCAGCAACCAGCTCCTATATGTGGCTAACGGCCTTTCCAGTAACGTCAAGGTGATCGACGTCGGCACCATGAACATCGTCGATACGATCCCGGTTCCCAACGAAGCGGCTCCTGCCAGTCTTCACGCGCTGAATCCGAGCCTGATGAACTGGGAGGTCCACGGCGTGGTGCCTTCCGCTGACCACAAGGATATCTATGCGGTTGGCGCTCTCAACGGTGGCAGCTGGTCCACCACCGCAGATACGTCGTCGACCTTCCAGACGGGCGTCTACAAGGCCTACAAGATCAACACCGCCACCAAGGCGCTTGACGGCACTGTCCCGCTGGAGCAGATCGCGCAGTCGACTGACCCCACCACGGGCGCTCCCGTCGTCGACAAGAACGGTAACCCCGTCATGGCGCCGACCAACAGTTTGAACCCGGTTGGTTATTGCGGCCTTGAGTACAACCTGAACGACGTCAACTCCAACTACCTGGTCGCCGCTTCGATGAACGCCGATGACGCCACCCTGTCAACGGTGCTGTCGTCGAATGGCCAGCCGGTTAATCTTGGCCGTCCCGCTGCCGATCAGACAGGCGGCTGGACCACGGTCAACCTCTCCACCGGCCAGTTCTCTAGCTTCATGAGCAGTGACAACAACGGTGATCTCGAGTCCAGCACCTGCGGTATCGCCTGGAACGCCAATGGTACCCAGGGTTATGCCTCGCAGATGTTCGAGCCGCTGATCAACACGGTCAACTGGGACGCCGCTACGGCTACCGGTACGACCACCGGCTCGATTGGTGTGTCCCCGGGCACCATGTACCACCAGGAGACCACGGACAAGGCCAAGGGCCATCTGTTCGTCTCTGAAGAGAACAACGTCGACGTCTACGACATGAGCACCAATACCCAGGTCGCCACCATCAATGTCTACGGCCTGCTGGGTGCCACTCAGGGCGTGCACACGCATAGCGTCGAATTCACCAATGCTGGTGGGAAAGACGTCCTCTACGCGACCGTGCGCAGCTTCCCCGCGGGAAGCGCAAGTGAGATCGTTTTGGACGTCACCGACCTGAACAACCCGGTTCTCATCGGCTCGGTTTCCGGTCTCGATCCGGAAGCCTGCGGCGTCTACGCCGACACCGACAAGAGCCAGTACTATGAGGCCTCTGGCCTGACCGCCAATGCCCAGGTCGCTCCGGAAGCGCCGCATAACGCGCTGAGCAGCGACCTGCTGTTCGTGGCCAACGGCCGTTCGAGCAACGTCAAGGTCCTGGATCCGAGCTCGCTGAAGATCGTTGACACCATTCCGGTGCCGAACGAGCAGACGCCTGCCAGCCTGAACGCCTTGAACCCTGGTCTGATGGACTGGGAAGTCCATAGCATCGCCGTCTCGAAGGACAGGACGAAGATCTATACAGCAGGCGCGCTCTCCGGTGGTAGCTATACGACTCCGGGCGATACCAGCACGCCGTTCCAGCTGGCGGACTACCAGCTCTACACGATCGGCACCGCCAACAAGACGCTGGAAGCGCATGCGCCGCTGGCGGGTCCGAACGATCCGGTCAACCTCGTGGGCTACTGCGGCATGGAGTACAACCTCAACGACGAGAACTCCAACATACTCGTCGCGTCTTCCATGAACGCTTCGAACGCCACGCTGTCGACCGTGCTGAAGAATGCTGACGGCACGCCGTTCGATGCCAGTGCTGCCCGTGGCTCGGGCCACTCCGAGCTCGGCGGCTGGTCTTCGTTCAACCTGAGCACGGGCCAGAACATCGGCTTCGTCTCCGGTGATGGCTCCAACATGGTCGACGCGACCGGTGCCGTGACCGGCCCCGACACCAACTCGCCAGAGTCCAGCACTTGCGGTATCACCTGGAATGCTGCCGGCACAGAGGGTTATGCCTCGCAGATGTTCCAGCCGCTGGTCAACAAGATCAACTGGGACGGCGCTACCGGCACCGGTACTTTGGCCGGCGTGGCCTTCCCGGCGTCATCGGCGCCTGGCACCTCGTATCACCAGGAGACGATGGACAAGGCTACTGGCATGCTCTTCATCGCCAGCAGCTCCGGCAACGTCGACGTGATGGATTCGAACACCGGCACGATAGTGGGTTCGATTGACATCAATTCGCTGGCCGGCACCCCGAATGCAGATGTGCACGGTATCGAGCTGTCGCCGAGTGATCCGAGTGTCCTCTATGTCACCTCGCGCAATACGCCGAACGCGGGTCATGCCACTGAGCTGATCCTCAAGGTCGGCGATGAGCAGAATCCCGCGACGACCACGACCCTGCTGGGCGCGATCCCGGATCTGGATCAGGCCGCCTGTGGTGTCTATGCCATCGGGGACAAGTCGACCTGGCAGGCGGTGCAGAACACGACCGCGCCGAGCCTGTCGCTGACCCAGAATCGTGTTTACTGGGGCAGCATGGCTGACTATCAGGCCGGCAAGCTGTCGGTCGACTGGACCATCGGCGCCGGCGCCACCAGCGCCGCCGCTTCCGGCGTCACAGTCGTCGGTGCGCACAGCACCAACGGCGTTGCGCTTGCCTCGGCGATGCCTCTGAACATCGGCGACATCGGCGCCACGGGCAGTGCTGGATTCACCCTCCAGTACAACGTGCCCAGCGGCGTGTCCGTGTTCATGACATCGACATTCGCAACTGCCGATGGCGGTACGTTCACCTATCCGGGTCCGTACACGCCATAAAGGCCAACACTGACTTGCAAGCAGAAAAGGAGAACGACATGGCGAAGAAAAGCCAGCGTGAACCTTACGCCAAGCCGGCGCTGGTCAAGCATGAGAACCTGAAAGACATCACGTTCGATTGCGCCAACTGGCAGTGCAGCGTAGTGGTTCCGCAACAGCCGTAAACTGACGGCAGACGGACGATAGCTGAAACACCGGGAGGACCGCCCGGATGGGCGGCCCTCCCGGACGAAGCTTGAAATCCAGGCAGGAACGGCGGGGAAGACGTACAATACCGTTACGTGCTTTTTCCGCAAACAAGGCAAGGAGAACAAGAGGAATGAAGAGAGCTGTAGCTAGAACGTTCAGCGGGCCGCGGGGAAAAGAGAAGACCACAACAGCGATTGTGATTCTGACGACGTTGATATTGACGCTCATCCTGGGAGGATGCGGCGGCTCAGGCAGTCAGAACACGGGTACTGGCTCTCAGCTTGATCAGCAGGCAGCGGGGGCATCGACCGGCACCACCGGCACAAATACAGGAGGCACCACGACGGCGCCCGCGGTCAGCGGCAACGTGCAGGTGCTGGCCGGGTACACGGCGGATCAGTGTCTTGCCGACATGACCGCCCGTTATGGCAGCAGCAGCGATGCCCAGCGGGTCTGCGCCCAGGTCCACCAGGACTTTGGCGCGAACGCACCCAAGACACAGCTGCCGGCGGCGCTGACGCAAACGGAAAGCAAACTCGGCGTCAAGCCGGTTGCCGGGCAGCCACCGGCGGCGAACGTAACCGCTGGCAGCGGCGCGGGAGCGCCGGCAGGCGGCACACCCGCTGGCAGCGGCGCGGGAGCGCCGGCAGGCGGCACACCCGGTGGCGGCGGGTCGGGCGGCACGAGCTCGGGCTGGAGTAACGGTGGCATCGTCATCACGGTGCCGCAGGGACCATCCGGACCGTAACCGTCAGGCAGACAAAAGTGAAAGACAAAAGAGGATTCATGCCAGGGGAACTCAGCCAGAGCATCGGACAGCGCTTTAGCGGCACCAGGCCGAACGCGGCGACGTACGACGTGCACGGCGTGGTGACCAGGGTGTATGCCGACGATCATCTGCTGGCCCTGGCGGTCCAGGATTTTCTGCGGCCTTTCCGCGGACAGCCGGATGCGGCGCCGGACATCGAATTCTATCTTTTGACCAAGGACAGCGGCTCCGCCGGCGCCCCCAGCGATTACTTCGCGGGCGCCGAGCTGCTTTATGACTGGCAGGTCCTGCGCTACAGCAGGGAAGGCCAGCTGCGTTACCAGGAGGTCCCGGGGGCGGGATCGATCGTGGCCGATCTGGACCAGGGCATTGCGGTGGCATTCGTCGAAAGCGAAATCGCCGCCTGCGCCTGGTCGGTGACCCACGTCGTCTTCTTCCCCATCTGGGCGCAGCTGCTGAAAACCCGGGGGATATTTCCGGTGCACGCCGCCGGCCTGGAGCGCGGCGGCAAGGGCATCCTCTTCCCCGGGAAAAGCGGTTGCGGCAAGTCCACGCTTTCACTTCAACTGCTCCAGAACGGCTTCAGGCTGCTGGGGGACGATACCGTATTTGTCAGGCAGGCAGGCGGGGGAGCCGAGATGCTCTTCTTCCCCGAGGAAGTCGACGTCTGCCCGGAAACAATCGATCTTTTCCCGACGCTGGCGCTGGCGCGCAATCTTGCCGACGACCGCTGGCAGCCGAAACAGAGGGTGAACCTCAACGCGGTAAAATCGAGCAAGGTCGTCGAGGCTTCGCCCGTCGATCTGCTTGTATTTCCCGTGATCGCCACAGACGGCGTCACCCGCTACGAGCGCGTCAACCATACCGAAGCGCTCGCTGAGCTGATCCTCTATGCATTCCTGTTCATGGATCCGCAGACCAGCAAGGAGAATTTCGCGCTCCTTGCGGGCCTGGTGCAGTCAGCCGCCTGCTACCGGCTGCACATGGGCCTTGACGGCGCCGCCCTGGCGGGCGCCGTTGACGAAATTATTGCGGCAGTATACTATTAGGCGCCGCAATACCGGTTGTGGTTTATCCGGTCCGGTCCAGAGTAGTTGATGTAATGATTGACGCGCTCTGCTCCGGAACTGCAGTCTGACCAACTGCAAACGGGGAACAGGTCAAGGGGGAATGGGGTCCGCTTCAGCTTATGGGCGGCCCTGCCAAGGTCCGCTAAAAAAGCGGAAAACACTAGAGAGGATGAAGGGAGGAAGGATGCAAATAAGATCGAAATTTCTGCTTCGATCGGGAGTTATTGTACTGGGTCTGATGTTGGCGCTGGGGCTGTATTTAAGCCTGAGCCACAGCAGTAAGGCCAACGGCACCACCGTCAGCGACTGGGCCAAGGTGCAGCAGTACGTCGATGCCTATATCCAGCGCCAGTATCCGGGATCGGGTGTTGGCGAGGGAGAAGGCAGCGTCGCTGCCGCGCAGAACACGCCG
>JAJYLK010000064.1 GCA_021787775.1 Actinomycetes bacterium
AGCTACCGGGACACCTTCGGCCTGCCCTCGCCGGATGCCTACAAGACGCTGCTCTGGGACCTGATGATCGGCGACGCCACCATCTTCATGCGGGCAGATCAAGTGGAAGCCGCCTGGTCGATCCTGATGCCGGTGCTGGAATACTGGGATGCGCATCCGGCCGCCGACTTCCCCAATTATGCCGCCGGCAGCTGGGGTCCGAAAGAAGCGGAAACCCTGGTGGCGCGCCAGGGGTGCATCTGGCCGTTTCCCACTTCGCTGCCACCGGTCCATCCAGCCGTGATGCTGTGAGCCACATCTCCGGTTTTAACGCAAGGGGCGCGGGTAAAAAACGCCCAAGGAGGCCATCCCTGGCATGAATCCGCTTGAGCTCAGCCGGCTCCAGTTCGCCGCCACGACAATGTTCCACTTCATCTTCGTGCCCCTGATCTTGGGGCTCTCCGTCATTGTCGCGATCATGGAGACCCGCTACGTACGCACCGGCGACCGCCTCTATCTGAGGATGACCAAATTCTGGGGCCGGCTGTTTTTGATCAACTTCGCCCTCGGCGTCGTCACCGGGCTCTTTCTTGAGTTCCAGTTCGGCACCAACTGGGCCGATTTTTCCCGCTACGCGGGCGACATCTTCGGCGCGCCGCTGGCGATCGAATCGCTGGTGACTTTCTTCCTGGAATCATCGTTCATCGGCATCTGGGTGCTGGGCTGGAACCGTGTGTCCAGGCGGCTGCACCTCTTCGCCGCCTGGATGCTGGTGTTCGGCGCCAACCTCTCGGCGCTGTGGATCCTGCTGGCCAACAGCTGGATGCAGCACCCGGTGGGCGAAGTCGTCAGCGGCGGCAAGGTGCGCATGGTTGACTTTCTGGCCTTCTTCACCAACCTTTATGGCTGGCTGAAGTTCTTCCACACGATGTTCTCCGGCTTCGTCGTGGCGGCTTTCTTCGTCGCCGGCATCTCCGCCTACCACCTGCTCAAGCGGCGCGAGCGCGAGTTCTTCATGAAGTCTTTCCGCATCGCCGCTGTCTTCGCCCTGGTCAGCTCCCTCCTGGTCTTCCTCGTCGGCGACGAACACGCCTACGAAGTAGCGCAGACGCAGCCGAGCAAGCTGGCGGCGATGGAAGCGGTCCGGGATACGCGGCAGGGAGCCGCCTACAACCTGCTGGTGATACCATATCCCGGACGTGACTACAACCTGGTGCAGACGCTGCCGATACCCTGGGGCCTGAGCCTGCTGGCGACGCACAGCTTCAACGGCACGGTGACCGGGATGAACGATATCCCCGCTAACGACCGGCCGCCGGTGACGCCGGTGTTCATCAGCTTCCGGCTGATGGTGGGACTGGGCATCCTGTTCATGCTGCTGGGCCTGGCGGCGGTTTACTTCGTCCGCAAACCCGGCCTGCCGGAGCGGCGCTGGTTCCTCTGGATCATGCTGCTGGCGCTGCCGCTGCCCTACCTTGCCTGCGAGCTGGGCTGGACCGTGGCCGAGGTGGGGCGGCAGCCGTGGATCGTCTACGGCCTCTTCCGCACCGCCGACGGCGTCTCGCCCAACATCTCCACGGCACAGGCCCTGATCTCGCTGCTGGGCCTGGGCGCGATCTACCTGGGCCTGACCGTCACCGATATCGTCCTGCTGACGAAATTCGCCAAAAAGGGGCCTGACAAGGACCTGTCACGGATCATCAGTCCTGAAAACCTCTGGAAAGGGCAAGTGAAGCCATGAAGCTGCAGATCTTCCTCTACGCGCTCTGGGGCTTCCTCTGGGCCGGCTATTTCGCTCTCGACGGCCTCGACTTCGGCGTCGGTATGCTGTTCGCCATTCTCGGCCGCGGCAGCGCCGAGAGACGCCTGATGCTCAACAGTATCGGCCCGGTCTGGAATGGGAACGAGGTCTGGCTGCTGGGCGCCGGCGCGATCACCTTCGCCGCCTTCCCGGCTGCTTATGCCAGCATCTTCAGCAGCTTTTATCTGCTGTTTGTCATCCTGGCCGGCGGGCTGATCCTGCGCGGGGTCGTCTTCGAATTCCGCGGCAGCCTGGAAAGCGCCGGCTGGACCGGCATCTGGGACGCCGCCTTCATCCTCGGCAGCGTTGTGCCCGCCTTCCTGTTCGGCATCATCTTCGGCAACATCTTCCGCGGGCTGGCGATGGGCAGCAGCGGTTTCCGGGGCTCGTTCCTGTCATTCTTCAATCCTTACAGCCTGCTCACCGGAGTGCTGTTCCTGGCGCTGTTCTCCTATCATGGCGCCGTATGGCTGGCGGCCAGGACCGGCGGCGGCATGCAGCGCAAGGCGGAATCGGCCGCTGCCGCCGGCTGGTTCGTGCTGCTGGCCGTGTGCGCCGCCTTCGCCGTCTATACCGGTTATGACACCAGACTGTTCGACAACTTTGTCAACCATCCGGCATGGTGGCTGGTGCCGTTTCTGCTTGTTGCCAGCCTCGCTGCCAGCGGCTGGTCCCTGCTGCGGCGCCGGGCGCTGGCGGCATTCCTCGCTTCAGGGCTGGCGATTGCGTTAACGGTCTTTTTTGGTATCGTCGGGCTTTATCCGGACCTGCTCCCGTCCAGCACCGACAGCCGCTACAGCGTCACGCTGGCAAATGCCGCCGCCAGTGACTACGCGCTCTGGTTGATGGCCGGCCTGCTTGTCATCTTCCTGCCGCTGATCATCGGCTATCAGCTTTGGGTTTACGGGCTGTTCAGGGGCCGTCTGCTGGAGGAAGAGGTGGCGCAGGACAAGGATGCCTATTAGCGGAGCGAGGCCGGCCGCGAATGGATGCGCCCGGGCGGATCACCGGCAGTCAGTCCGGATTCAGCAAAGCGGAGCGCGTCTCAATCCAGGTCCAGCGAGCCGGCCTGGCCGCGCTCGGCCAGCGTCAGGCGCCAGGAGGCGTTGATCAGCCCCACGTGCGAGAAGGCCTGGGGGAAGTTGCCCCAGAGGTGGCCGGTCGCCGGGTCGGCCTGCTCGGAAAGCAGCGCCAGATCGTTGGCCAGCGCCAGGAGCGACTCGAAGTTTTCCGCCGCCTGTCCGGTCTTGCCCAGCATCGCCAGGCACTCCACCAGCCAGAAGGAACAGACCAGGAAGCCGTTCTTCTCGCCGGCGCGGCGGCGCACGAGACTGCCATCGCCCAGCTCACGCGAGACCGCGTCGATCGTGGCGCGCATGCGCGGATCATCCGCCGGCAGAAAACCCACCAGCGGCAGCATCAGCGCGGCGGCGTCCAGCTCGCTGGAGCCGAACCAGCCGGTGAACGATTTCATCGGCTCGTTCCAGCCCTCGGAGAGGACGGCGCGGTGGATCTCATCACGCTTCCTGGCCCAGGCGGCTTTCTTCTTCTGCGCGCCCAGCGCTTCCGCCAGCCTGACGGCCCGGTCCAGCGCCACCCAGCACATCACCTTGGAAAGCAGGTAGTGGCGCTCCTCACCGCGCGACTCCCAGATGCCGGAATCGGGCATCCGCCAGTGCCGCGCCGCCAGGTCAGCGAAATTTATCAGCGTCTCGCGCAGCGGCCGGTCGGCGCTGAACTCGAGCCGGTTGCGCAAGCGGAAGGCAGCGTTGAGCACCTCGCCGAGCACGTCCAGCTGGGTCTGCTTCCAGGCGTCGTTGCCGACGCGCACCGGCCGGCTGCCGTTGAAGCCCGCCAGGTGATCCAGGACGTGCTCACTCAAATCGCGCTCGCCCTCCAGGCCGTACATGATCTGCGCGTCCTCCCGCGCCGCCAGCACGCCGCCGGCCTCGCTGATCCAGTCGAAGAAACGCCGCGGCTCATCCTGGCGGGAGGTCACCCACAGTGCCCGCATGATCAGGCTGGCGTCACGCAGCCAGGCAAAACGATAATCCCAGTTGGCGTCGCTGCCGCTTTCCTCGGGCAGGGAAGTGGTGGCAGCGGCCACAATGGCGCCGCTCGGTGAATAAGTCAACCCCTGCAGCACCAGTCCGCTCAGCCGCGTCCGCCGCGGATAGAGGCCGTCGTACCGCTGATGCTCTCTTGTCCATGAGCGCCATTTACTGACGGTCTGCTCCAGCGAGCCGGCGCTTTTTATAGCCGGTTTTTCTCCGGCGGAGAACACGCGCTCGTAAGCCATGCTGAAATCGAGCCGCTCGCCCGCGGCGACAGTGAAAAATGCCGTAGCGCGGCTGTCATCCATTTCCACCGGCACCGGAGAGTGCAGTTTCAGCGCTACCGGCCCGCCCCTGGCCTGGATGACGCCAGCCTCACGTACAAACCGCGGCACCGTGACGCCATATTCCATCCGGGGAAGAAATTTCATCATCATCGGCACCTTGCCGTCGAGCCCGCGCACGCTGCGGATGAGCGTATGCGGCACGCGCCTGCCGATGTCATGGCCGGTCTTGGGAGAAACCGCCAGACAATCGGTGAGGGAAACCTTGCCGGCGGCGGATGTGAACGTGGTTTCCAGGACGAGCGTCCCCTCGATGTAAGCGCGCCTGCTGGTGAATTCGCCAACAGGCCTTATTGACCAGTATCCTGCCTTTTTATCAAGCAACCGGCCGAAAACGGAAGGGGAGCTGAAATGCGGAAGGCACAGCCAGTCAACCGACCCCCTGCGGTCGATCAACGCTGCCGACTGGCAGTCGGATATAAAGCCGTAATCACTGATTTTCATTTTCGGCCGCCGGTCATCACGGGAGTCTGCCCGGAATCGCGCCCGGGCACGTATGCGAACCTGGTTTCAATTCCTGACGACCGGCGAAAATCCTTTTAAAGGCGCGCGGGCGCAGCCCTGTCTCCAGATTACCGCTGGTCCGTCAAGGCTTTATCCCCCCGAAGAGCGCCAGTTCGAGCACTTTGAAATGGCAATCGACATCAGTGAAACCAGCCTGCCGCAGCCACTCGCACTGGTCGTCCAGCGGCGCCAGCAGGTTCGCGGCCATGTCGGGCCGCGCCAGCCACTCCGCGCCAACCTGCTCCCTGGTCCTGCCGCCGCCGCGATTCTGCTCGTATTCAAAAAGCGAATCGATGAACAGCTCGTCGCTGACGGCCCCCGCCCAGCCGGACGACGGCGCGACGTGCTCAAGGTTGAGGAACAGGCCACCCGGCATTAACAGTTCGTATATTTCCTGATATACAGCCCGCTTGCGCTCGTCCGGCTGATGATGGATGGAAAAGCCGGAGATGATGAGATCGAAGGGCGCGGCGTCGCGCACGCCAGCGATCCATTCCGGATGGGCGTAATCGCTGATGAGAAAATGCAGCCGGTCATCCGCCGGGCCGGCCTTCTCGCGCGCAGCATCGATCATCGGCTGCGAGAAGTCCAGAAAATATGCGTTTGACTTCGGATACATCGCGTGGACGGCGCGGCCGAGGACGCCGTCGCCACAGCCCAGGTCGATGAAACTGCAATCCGCGGCCACGCGGCTGGCGATGACCCTGAGCATGACGTCGATCTGCTCCCTGGCCATGGGTATGGCGGAGCGTACATGCTCGAGGAATCCCCGCGCCAGGGCTTCTTTCTTCCACACTTCATCGGCTCGGTTCATGGTGGGCCTTTCACTATTCGGCTTTGCTTCTTGTGGTTGCTGTGGTTATATTCTAACGCTTTTGATCTGTACGCGGTCTGGCGCCCGGATATCGCCTCATGGCTTAAAAAGTGGATGATGCATTATACGTCATAGAGGTTATCCATTAGCCTTATTAACAACTTTCAGTCCATGATAATGACAATAAACCTGACCATGACCAGCCCAAGATCTTGATACAAGTCTGAACTTTACACCGGACACTTCTTTTTTATAACACTCCTGCTGTTTTGCCAATGTTGCTCGAATTTGGATACCGCTTTTGAGGGAGGTGGTCGGGGTTGTCTGGACAGCATATCCGGATTTATAAGTGATAAGCTGCCTCCTGTTCATGCCGGCCGCCGCCCTTGCGGCCTGGCATGGCGGCAAATATATATGGTGGAGGATACCGGATTCGAACCGGTGACCTCCTGCGTGCAAGGCAGGCGCTCTCCCAACTGAGCTAATCCCCCGGGAAGTCAACCACTGGGACAAATCATGGTGGAGGATACCGGACTTGAACCGGTGACCTCTTGCATGCGAAGCAAGCGCTCTCCCAACTGAGCTAATCCCCCATGAGAAACATCATGCCCCGGCGGTTCCGGGGCTGCCGCCCTTGCGGCCTGGCATGGCGGCAAATATATATGGTGGGCGATACTGGACTCGAACCAGTGACCTCTGCCATGTGAGGGCAGCACTCTAACCAGCTGAGCTAATCGCCCATGAACCGGGCCGGGGAATGCTCCCGGCTCGACCCCGCCGGGAAACGCGGGCCCCATTACGACCCGCCTGTTATTTTAGGTGTGGGTGGGCGGCAAGGCAAGAAGTTTAGGTGGTAGGGAATCCGCCGTCTGATTATGCTATCATTTCTTGTTCTTGATCGAATCCCTCTGGAATAGATATGCGAGGACAATCATGAAGAAGGACATCCATCCTGAATATATGGAAACCAAGGTGCGCTGCTCCTGCGGCGATGAGTTCACCACCCGTTCAACCGTGCCGGAGATCCACGTGGAGATCTGTTCCAAGTGTCATCCGTTTTACACCGGCAAGCGCAAGCTGGTGGATACGGGCGGCCGCGTCGAGCGCTTCAAGCGCAAGTACGCCAAGAGACAAACCTCCAAGTAGCCGCGGCCGCGGCATCAGCCCGTGACCGCCCGCCTCAACGTAACCCTGCTGGCTCACACTCCGGACCCGGAGCGCGCCGTCGCGGCTGCCGGCCGCCTCTGCTACTCAGCCTCCACCGCCGCC
>JAJYLK010000065.1 GCA_021787775.1 Actinomycetes bacterium
CGCTGTCGCCAAGCTTGTCGGCGAACTTTTTGGCGCGCTTGACACCGCCGACGTCCGGTGACACGATCACCAGCTCTTCGGAAGGGATCTGCTTCATCCGGAAATGTCCGGCCAGGATCGACAGCGCCGTCATGTGATCCACAGGGATATCAAAAAATCCCTGTACCTGGCCGGTATGCAGATCCATCGTCAGCACCCGGTCGGCGCCTGCGACCTGGACCAGGTCGGCAACCAGCTTGGCGCTGATCGGCTCGCGGCCGGCGGATTTCTTGTCCTGGCGGCAGTAGCCCAGCCAGGGCATGACCGCGGTGATGCGCCGCGCCGATGCCAGCCGCGCCGCCTGAATCATGATCAGCAGCTCCATCAGGTTGTCGTTCACCGGGGAGCTGGCCGACTGGATCAGGAACACGTCGCTGCCGCGGATGTTCTCGCGGTAGCGCACGTAGATCTCGCCGTTGCTGAAAGTCTTGGTCTCGATGTCGCCGAGCTGGATCTGCAGATGTTCGGCGATCTTCTCTCCGAGTTCCGGTACGCTGCGGCCGGAGAATACCATCAGCCGCTTGCTCTTTGGAGTCAGAATACTGCTTGGGGCCATTATTTCTCCTTTTCTTCCTCCCGCCTGGGCCCAAATTTTTTGCTGGCATAACCTTCGATGTTCTTCTGCCGCGCACGGGCGATACCCAGCCCGCCGGAGGGCACGTCGCCGGTGATCACCGATCCGGCGCCGGTCATGGCGCCGTCCCCAACCTCGACCGGCGCGACGAATACCGTATCGGCGCCGGTGTGGACGCCACTGCCGATCACGGTCCGGAACTTGCCGGCGCCATCGTAGTTGGCGGTGATGTTGCCCGCGCCGATGTTGGTCCCGGCGCCAACTTCGCTGTCCCCGATGTAGCTCAGATGGGGAACCTTGGCCCCTTCGCCGACTTCGCTGTTCTTGATCTCGACAAACGTGCCGGCCTTGGAGCCCGCCGCCAGCCTGGTGCCAGGCCTCAGGTAGGCGAACGGTCCGACGCTGACACCGCTGCCGACCTCCGCCCCGATCACGTGCGAAGCAACCACGCTGGAGCCGTCGTCGATCACGGAATCGGCAACCCGCGAGGACGGGCCGATAACGCAATCTTCCCCCACGGCAGTCTCGCCGGTCAGAACCGTCATGGGCTCCAGCACCGTGTCCCTGCCGATGGCGACACCGGCTTCGACATATGTGCTGGACGGATCCGTGATCGTGACCCCGGCCAGCATGTGCCGCTCCAGAATCCGGCTCCGCATGATCCCGCCGGCGGCCGCCAGGTCCTTGCGGGAATTAACCCCCAGAACCACCGCCGGGTCGTCCTCCTTGTGCGCCAGCACCGCCATGCCCCGCGAGGCCAGGATGCCGATCACGTCGGTAAGGTAGATCTCGCCCTGCGCGTTTTCGCTGTCTACCAGCGCCAGCGCTTCCCACAGCGACGCCGCTTCGAAGACATACACGCCGCCGTTGATTTCACAAATCTTTTTCTCTTCCGCGCCGGCGTCGCGGTCCTCGACGACCCGGGTGACACGGCCGTCGCTGTCACGGCAGACGCGCCCATAGTGGGACGGGTCGCCGACTTCCACCGTCAACAGGGTGCAGGCAGGCTCGTGTTCGCGATGCGCCTGGAGCAGACTCGCCAGCGCTTCCCCGGTCACCAGCGGCGTATCGCCGTAGAGCACCAGTATGTCGCCGTCGAAGCCTCCCAGCGCCCTGCCGGCGGCGCGTACCGCATCGCCGGTGCCGAGCTGTTGCTCCTGCAACACCAGCTCCACGCGCTGCGGGAGCAGGCTGTGCACCTCGTCGGCGACGTCCGGCGCCAGCACGACCAGCGTGCGCTGGGGTGAAACATCCTGAAGAGCGGCGCTGACCCAGGTGATCATCGGCCGGCCGCACACCGCATGCAGCACCTTCGCTGTCTTGGACTTCATGCGCGTACCCAGCCCCGCCGCCAGGATGACGGCCGCCAGGCTTCGCTTGGATTCATCTTCTGGAGCCATGTCCCTCCGGAACCGCTCTTTCCCGCGCCCGGTCAACCCTGTCGCGCCAGGTTCGATCGAGACAAAAAAAGGGAGCGAATTCTCGCTCGAAAGTCACTTTTTGCGAGGTACCCGATCTCTCGCATCAGGTATGTTTTCTGGCTGGGGCGGGAGGATTCGAACCTCCGAATCACGGGACCAAAACCCGCTGCCTTACCACTTGGCTACGCCCCATGGGCAGCCAGCGAAGGCTGAAAAAGTATATTGTAGCAGCCTGAAAACTTCAAGAGGATGGCTCAGGAGCGGCCGGCGGCTCAAAATCGTGCGGCCGACCCTCCTGGGGAGAGCCGGCCGTCTTGCTTCTATGAGGTGCTGCGCGGATTTTTCCGCCTGACATCCGCCTCAAGATTGTTGGCGCTTACGCCAGCGTCCTGCAGCCGCCGGCATCGTCACACCGGCACCTGCTCGGGTGACTGCCGGATCTGCTCCCGGCTGAGCGTGACCTTCAGGCTGCGGTTATGCATGTCCACGTCCTCGATCGTATCGACGCGGAGAACCGCTTTGCGGTTGAACAGCCAGCGGCCCTTTTCCACCACGACATAATCGGGGCGGTGGACGTCCGTCCAGTAGACGACCTGATCCACATGGCCGGCATCCCCGTCAGTGGCCTGGACCTTGAAGCCCATCAGGGTGGCGCAAGTGGTGTTCTCCATTCGCCGCTGCCAGATCGTCGCCGGCCTTTCGTTCGGGATCCGCTCGCCTTGCCTGCTTGTTACCTTGATGACTTTATCCATAGCCACCTCCCTTGTTCAGGCTGCCCAGCCTGCCTGAGCTCGCCAGATTTCAATCAGTTCAGACGGAAACATGCGCCACAGAAACCTGCCTGACTCCCCCGGAAGCTCGCGACCAAGAGCCGCCAGCACCGAAATCACGGCCCTCTGTGCTTCCAGCGTTGTCTTGTACCTGCCCACTTGCTGGACTCTTAAAACAAAGTGGCGAAAAGCGCCTGCGGATGCGCCTGTCCGGCCCTTTTTCGGGCCTCCGCGACCGGTGCGGAACTCGAGCGGCGCACTGGCCCAGAGCTGCGCGGCGTCCTGCGGCAGCGCCCGCCGCATCGCCTCGGAAGCTGCCGGCGACAGCAGGCACTTGATCGCGCCGAAGACTGATTGCACGGCCGTGCTTGCTGCCTGGCCAGACTTGTAGCTTCCCTTTGCTTCTACCCGTCCGATGAATCCTGGCTGTTCCATTGACGCCTTTCTGTCTGCCCCGATCATTGTGCTTTCCACCTGCCGGCCATGCCACCGGCCCGATTTTGAGGGTCGAAGCCTCCGCGGTCCATCCGGAAGATGTATGCGGAGGCTGACCGCCTCAGACGTTCGCGGCCCGGTAAGGCAAAGACGCCCGAAAACGCGCGGGCGCCTGGAAAAGCGGGTGGCGGACAAAGCCAGCTGCAGAGACATCCCGCCCGGATCTCTCTGCCTGGCCTTGCCCGCCAGGGTGGGGGTACCCAACTTGGAAAACTTTTTCCGACATTCTTCACCTGCCACCGGCTCGATGCCCGCTCCGGGTCGCTGCCGGATAACGTCGCTGATTTGTTGATCGCGCGATTGCCCATACGAGACAAACAACCGAACAAAAGAGGCGGCCTCCGAAAAAAAGGGGGATCCGCCCCAAACTTACTGCTGCCATCCTACCCAACCGGTAAAAAAAAAGAATCGGGGAAAACGCCGATTAGGCGGCGGGAGAATCCCTGAGGAGGAACGTCCTTTTAAACAATAATGTGTGGTTTGACAACCATGATGCGGCCGCCATTCAGCTGCAGACCGGCGGCGGCGGTGCGGGCGGCGGCTTCACCCGGGAACAGCCCGAACACCGTGGGACCGCTGCCGCTCATCAGTACCGCGGCGCAACCCGCCGCTGCCAGCTGCTGCTTCGTTTCTTTGATGTCGCGACAGATAGTTGTTGCCGGTAGCTCCAGGTCGTTAGCCAGCATGGCCGCCAGCGCGTCAAAATCATTCAGGGAAGAAAGCGAGCCGCGCGCCGCGGCGCAGCGGCTGAGGAAACCGGCCGCGTTGACCGTCGACAGCTCGTCGAACCGTTGATAGGCAGCGGAGGCGGCCAGCGCAAAGCCGGGCGCCACCAGCACGATCGCGTGACCGGGAAGCGGCGGCAGCGCACTCAGGCGCTCACCGGCGCCCTCGGCGAGCCTGGCCCCGTCCTCCAGGAAGAAAGGGACGTCGGCCCCCACGGATAGCGCCAAACGTGACAGCTCCTCTTCCGAAATGTCAAGTTCATACATCGCCGCCAGCAGCCGCAGCGCCGCGGCAGCATCGGAGCTGCCACCGCCCAGCCCGGCTGCCACCGGTATCTGCTTGACCAGCTCCAGCTCGGCATCGAAACTCATGCCGGCGGCCCGTTCCAGCGCCCGCGCCGCCCGCAGCACCGTGTTCTTCTCCGGCGGGAGGCCCCCGATTGCTGCGGCGTCCGAGCCACCGGCCTCGCCCGCGAGGATCCTGAGCGTCATGCCGGCGCCGGGCGCGCGGCGCGCGCGCAGCGTATCGTATAGCGACACCGGTTCCATCAGCGAGCAGACCGGATGGTAGCCGTCGCCACGGGGCGGCCCGACCAGAAGGAAGAGATTGATCTTTGCCGGTGCGTTGACCTGATATATGTTATCTGATTTTAATATCTGCATAAAAACCGTTTCCGTCCAGCCTTATCGCGTTCACATTGCCTAGCCTTCTTTTCTTTAACCGAAAATAGGATAAAAGGTATTACCGCTTTTTTACATTCACGAAGGCCTGCTCCAGCCGCGCGTACTGTTCGGGCGTCAGTTGTTGCGGCCGGATGTTCGCCGCCAGGCCCATGCCCGCCAGCAGCTCCTGTACCAGCCGCTTCCGTTGCGGCGGCTCCAGGCCCGCCAGCGCCGCCGGCAACAGCCGGGGCTCAGCCGCAGCCAGGCTGTTGACCAGTGTCTTGCGCCGGTGGCTGAACGAACAGTACACGACCGCCTTGATGGCGGCAAAGCGGGCGGTGAACCTTTCGGCGTCGCCGCGGCGGGCAAATGCAAGCAGGCTGGAGCGGATCCGCGGCCGCGGGTAGAAGACGGTGTCCGGCACGGCGCGCGCCGCCAGCTTGCGCGTCATCAGCTGGGTCATGACCGAGACGCCGCCGTATGCGGCCGAGCCGGGACGGGCAAAAAGCCGGTCGGCTATCTCGCGCTGCACCATCAGGCACCATAGCCGCAACGCCGGCAACTCCTCAAGGCTCTTGATCACCAGCGGCGTAGCGACGTTGTAGGGCAGATTGGCGACGAATTTCGTCGGCGCGGGCTCGAGGCTCCCCAGCGGCAGCCGCACGGCGTCGGCCTCATGCAGACTGAAGTTGGGCATCACCGCAAACTGCGCTTCAAGCAGTGCGGCCAGCCGGCGGTCGACCTCCACCGAGTGCACGAAACCGCAGCGTTCGATCAGACGCTCGGTGAGTACGCCGGCGCCGGGACCGACCTCGAGGATCACATCATCCTGCGACAGCTCCGCCATCCGCTCGATGACATCGAGAATGTTCGGGTCGATGAGAAAATTCTGGCCCAGCGCGCGGTCCGGGGTGACGCCGCTCTGACGCAGCCGCTCCAGCGGTGTCAGCCGGTCAGACACTGGCTCTCGGCGCCAGGGGAATCCATCTGCTCAGGCGGCGGCCGGCTACTGGATTTCCAGGTGCCGCACCGCGATCAGCCTGATCGTCTCGGCGCAGTCGGCGGCCCGGTCGGCGACCTCTTCCAGCCGCTCGATGATCGCTTTCAACTGATGGAAAGTCTTGAAATCGGTATCCATTTCAAAAAGGATGCCATATATCCTTACGTAGATGTCGTCGACCTCGCCCTCGATGCGGTCCACTTCCTCCGACAGCGCCTCGGCTTCACGCATGTTCGGCCGCATGGTCAGCACCGCGTCGCGCAGCTTGCGCACTGCCTTCAGGTCGGTCTCGGCCATTTCCTCCAGCAGGTGGTTGACTTCGGGGGGGAGATCAAAACGGCGCATGACGATGCGGTCGGCAGCGCCGGTGGCGAAGTTGGCGATGCGGTCCAGCCCGACTGTCAGCCGAAAAAGGTCGGCGCGGCTGATGGGGAAGAACCCACCCGCGGCGAGGCCGGCAAGGATCTGGCGCTTCTTGGAGTCGGCGTTGCTTTCCAGCTGGTCCAGTTCGCCAGCGGCCCTGTCCATCGCCTCGGCGGCGTCGGCGCAGTAGAATTTGACGACGTCTACCAAACGCTCGGTGATGGTGACCACCAGGTCCACCATCTCCAGAATCTGGTCCAGTGAGCGCTGTTCGCTGGCCATGCCCAGGTCCCTGACAGTTCCCTGGACGCCGGCGCCGGTGAGTGCTTCCTTCAGCTTCCTAAAGAATGCCATCGCTTTACCTACCCCGAAATGATTGACAGTATGTAATAGGCCATGGCGGCTACCGCTGCACAGAACGGAAAAGTGATCAGCCAGGCCAGGATTATATCACGGAACGTCCTCCATCCTACAGACCTGAGCCCCGATGCGAGGCCTGTTCCGGTGACCGAGGAAGTGACCACATGCGTCGTCGACACGGGCAGCCCCAGCCGCGAAGC
>JAJYLK010000066.1 GCA_021787775.1 Actinomycetes bacterium
CCGCGGGCGTTCTCGTCCTGTGGGGTTACTGGCACCTGCCGCTTGCCCGCCGCGGCATGATGGCGCTGACCGGCTTCTATGGCGCCGTGGTGGTTTACCATCTTGTTTTTCAACTGATCCTGCTGCGAGCCTAGGATCTGACGGTGTGGCTGACGGCCGTGCGGCTGACAGCCATTCGGATGGAAAATGTCGGCGCTAGGGAGAGGAGCGGCTGGCGCGACCCGCCAACGTGCCGGCGCTGGCTTTCCTTGCGGCTGCGGCATTTTCCTGCCAGACTACGCGCAGCGGATTTTTCCGGAAGGCGCCTGCGCGTCATCCTGGCCAGATCCGGATCCTGCGTCCCCGACCAGCCAGAGTCACTGATTTTGAACGACGAGCAAAAGCCGCCCAAACCTTACACAAAGTACACCAGTTCGCGGTTACGTCCGAATAAGGGCAGGCCGCTGAGGGACAGTTCTGAACCCGTCCCTGAGTTCAGGCCGGGCAGTTCCGGCCGGGGAACCGGGGGGAGCGGCGGGGCTGGAGCGTCAGCACGGCCGGGCAGGCGCCGCCGCTGGGGCTGGGGCAAGCGGGTCGGCGTGGCGCTGTTGGTGCTGCTATTGCTTTTGCTGCTGGCCGCGGGCATCTCTTACTGGCGGGTCAACCAGGCCGTCGACGACAGCAATGCCAAGGTGCCGGCCGACGTCCGCCAGGTGCTCAAGCCCGCTACCGGCGGTCCGGAGAATATCCTCTTCATGGGCAGCGACAAACGTCCGGGCGAGAGCGCCCGCGCCGACACTTTGCTGGTGATGCGCGTCGACCGCGATGGCAAAACGATTTCGCAGCTGTCCATTCCGCGCGATACGCTCGTCGATCTGCCCGGCTACGGCCAGAGCAAGATCAACGCAGGCTACTCCTACGGTGGACCGGCGCTCCAGATCAAGGCTGTGGAACAGCTGACCGGCCTGCCCATCAATCATTACGTCGAGCTGCAGTTCGACGGCTTTCCGGCGATCGTCAACGCTCTGGGTGGCGTCGACATCAACGTGCCCAACACGATCGACTCGCAGTATCCCCAGGGTCTGCAATGGACGCAGGTCCATTTTGACGCCGGTCCGCAGCACATGGACGGCGACCGCGCTCTCATCTACGTGCGCGTCCGTTATTCCGACGACGACTTCCACCGCATGGCGCGCCAGCAGCAGTTCATGCAGGCGCTCGAGCAGAAGATGTCAAGCCCAATAAATGTTGTCAAAATGCCCCTGATCGCACCCGATATCATCGATAACATGGTCACCGACATGTCGACCAACGATCTGCTCAGCCTCGCCTGGACGAAATTCAGGACGCCATCGGACCGCAACCAGAAGTTCGTGCTGGCGGGCGCGCCGGAGTATATCGGCGGCGTCGATTATGTCGTGCTTGACAAAAGCGCCAGCCAGAAGACGATCAACGATTTCCTGGCCGCCGGCGGTTCCAGCTGATGCCGCATTCCGGCAGCGGTTCGGGGACAGCGCCGGCCGGTTTTGCCGGGATGGCGCCCTGCTGGCTTTCACCGCATGGGGCAGTTAGAATAATTACGATGCGGTCCCGTTATCGGGCGGGACGCTATTCTTTCAGGAAAATCGGGACGCCGCGGCAGCCATTTGCCGGGGAGCCCGTCATTAGGGCATCCATTCTGACATGCGCATCGGAGTAGACCTATCGGTAATCCAGTCCACCAAGAGCGGCGTGGACTGGTACACTTACAACGTACTCAAGGAGATGATCGATCTTCTTGAGCCGTCTGAACAACTCTACCTTTTTAGCAATCGCGAAACCGGTTTTGAGAACGCGGTCGCCTCAAACCCTCAGGTAACCGTGGTGCGCAGCCGTTTCCGTTATCAGGAGCCCTGGCGCCAGCTGCTGCTGCCGTTGCTGCTGAGGCAGCACAGGATCGACGTCTGTTTCTTCACCAATTTCGTCCTTTCAGTGGCGTCGCCGTGCCCGATGGTGCTGACGATCCACGATCTCTCGTTCAAGCTTTTCCCGCGGACGCATTCGTTGCGCAATGTCATCTGGACGCGCAGCCTGGTGCCGGTCTCGGTCCGGCGCAGCTGGCGCATCATCGCCGTCTCCAACAACACCAAGCTCGATCTGCTGCGGCTGATGAACATCAGTAACGGCAAGGTCGAGGTCATCCACGAAGGCGTGTCCGCCGGCTTCAGCCCGAAGAAGGATGGATCCGACGCCGAAGCGCTGGGCCATTACGGCATCCGGAAACCATACCTGCTGTTCGTGGGTACGCTGGAGCCCCGCAAGAATCTCAACCTGCTGATCAAGAGCTTCGACAAAATCACCAATTTCATGCCAGATGTAAACCTGGTGTTCGCCGGCCGCCGCGGCTGGATGGCCCAGGCCATCTTCGATGAGCTCGAGCGCCGCGATCTGTTGGGCAAGGTCCAGATCACCGGTTATGTCGGCGAGGAGTACCTGCCGGCGCTATACCGGGGAGCGTCGGCGCTGATCTATCCTTCGCTGTACGAGGGCTTCGGCCTGCCGCCGCTGGAGGCGATGGCTTGCGGTACGCCGGTGATCGTCTCGAAGGGGTCGTCGCTGCCTGAAGTCGTGGGCGACGCCGGTCTGTACGTCGATCCGCTTGACGTCGACGATCTGGCCGGGGCCATGAAGCGGGTGCTCAGCGAGCCCGAGCTGGCGGCATCGCTGAGAGCCAGGGGCCTGGAACGGGCTGCCCAGTTCAGCTGGAAGAACGCCGCCGGCAAGACTCTGGACATCCTCCGCCAGGCCGCTCGTGCAAATAGTTGACCTGCATTCGAAGGAGGGGCGTGCAAAGCTGGTTCTGGCCGGCGCCTGCCTGGTAACGTTCTTCGCGGCATTCGAGGTCCGCCAGCCGCTGATCGACTTCGGCTTCTTCAATCTCACCACTTCGAAGCTGGCGGCGGTCCTCTTTTTCGTCACCGTATTCATCTGGGGCCTGGGCAACGCGCGCAACCTCTTCAGCCGGCGCGCGCTTGACCTGGCGGTGGCGTTGTTCTTCCTCAGCAACCTGATCTCCGTCACAGCCGCCGCCGACAAGGTGTCGGCGCTCAAGTTTACGCTGCGGATGTTCTATGGGGTAGCGATTTATTTCGGCGTTTCCCGGCTGCCGCGACGCTTCCGCTCCGATCTGGTGGTTGCGGGGACGGCCACCGTGGCGGTTCTGATCGTCGCCGTCGTTGGCCTGCTGCAGAATTTTGTCATCCCCGTCAGCTGGGATTTCCTGCTGACGCCCTTCCAGGAGGAAATCACCACCTTCGGCGCTTTTTACAATGTGCGCGTGGCTTCGACGCTGCCTTATCCGACTTCCCTGTCGATGTATCTGGAGCTGGCGATGCCGCTGGCGCTCGTGTTCGGCCTCTGGTTGACCGGCCGCTCATCCACTGCCATCCGCCGCTGGTGGCTGGCGGCGATCATCGCCGGGGTGACCGCGATCATGGCGACGCAGATGTTCACCTTTACTCGCAGCGGCATGGTGGCGGCCCCTGTCTCACTGCTCGTCGGCGCCGCGCTGGCGGCCATCTTCGGCCTCGGCCGCCGTTTATGGGTGATGCTGGGCGTCTCGGCCCTGATTTTCGCCGCGCTGCTGGGAGGCTCGGCGCTGGCGAGCAACAAGATGGCGGCGCGGCTGGGGATCAGGGCGCAAGACAATCATTACGGCGCTGTCTATTCCGTGGTCGGTTTCCCCGCGACGCTGAAGCCGGGGCAGCGGAATTCTGCGCAGCTGCAGATCCGGAACACGGGCAGCATGACCTGGGGCACAACGGGAGCAGAAGATGAGGTCGACGTCTGCTACCGCTGGCTGGATTATCCCGGCGGCCAGGAGGAGCAGGTGCCTTTCATCACGACGCCTTTACCGCACAGCGTGCCGACGGGCGGCACCGTGAACATCGATGTGAATTTTCAGACACCGGCGAAGCCGGGGCAGTACATCGTGGATTTCGATCTGGTGCATCTGCACAATACCTGGTTCTCGGCCGCGGGCGTACCGGGGCTGCAGGTGCCGGTGCAGTTCTCGGCCACTTCCGGACAGCGTTTTTTCTCCAGCGCTCCGTCCAGCAAGTATGACATGGCGCCCCCGGATCAGGTATTCACCAGCCGCAGCGAACTCTGGCGGGCGGCGATCAGGATCTGGCGCAGCCACCCGATGCTTGGCATCGGCCCGGACCAGTTCCGGCTGAACTACGCCCCCTATATCGGAGTCACTCCGGACGATCGTATCCGTACGCACGACATCTTTATCGAGGCCCTGGCCAACACCGGCGTCGTCGGCCTGCTGGCGATGCTGTTCCTGCTGGGATCGGCCCTCTGGGTGCAGCTGCGCCTGTTGCGCGAGAAGCGCCTGGACAGCACCAGCCGCTGGCTGGCTGTGGCCCTGATCGTCGCCCTGGTGGCATATATCGGCCACGGGGTGCTGGATTATTTCCTGTGGGAGACGGGAGTTTCGTTCATGTTCTTCATACTGCTGGGCCTGACCGCATGGCTGGAGGCCAAAAATGGGGAAGCAGCCAAACAGCAGGCCGGCCAGATGGACGAACGGCCCTGGCGGAGCGCCGCCCCCCGGCCTTAGACGGCGGAGCGCAGTACCTCGAGCGTCTGCCCGGCAGTCTTTTCCCAGGTAAAGCCGGCTGCCCGCTTCTTGCCGCGTTCGATCAGCAGTTTGCGGGTGCCGGAGTCGCTGGCCAGCAGCTCCATGGCCGCGGCGATCTCCTCGGTACTCTCGGGATCGATCTGAACCGCGGCGTGGCCGGCCACCTCCGGCAACGAAGCGCGGCTGGAGGCGATCACCGGGGTTGAGGCAGACATCGCCTCCAGTACCGGCAATCCGAAACCCTCATACAGGGAAGGGAACACGAGCGCTGTTGACATCCGGTAGATTGCTGTCAGGTCCTGGTCCGGGATGTAACCGGGGATATAAACCTTGCCGGTCCTGATCGCCGCCAGTCCCTTGCTGAGGCCGGAATCGGCGAAGATGCGGTTGCCGGCGCCCACCAGAACCAGCGCCTGCTCCCGGGCGATCTCTTCCGGAAGCATGCGGTAGGCTTCCAGTAGCCGGCCGAGGTTCTTGCGTGGCTCCAGGCTGGAGATGGAGAGAAAGAACCTGGCCGGCAGCTTGTAGCGGGCGCGGACCTCTTCCAGCTCACTCTTGAGGATGCGGCGGCGGAACTCCGGCGAGACGCCCAGCGGCACGACCGAGATTTTTTCCTCCGGGACGTCCAGATAGTTGATGAGATCGGTTTTCGTGCTGTTGGAGTCTGTGATGACGCGCGCGGCCTGGGCTGCGATTCTGGGGACAACGGTGCGATAATACAAGGCGAACGTGCGCGAGAAATATTCGGGAAAAAGCAGGAATGCAAGGTCATGGATGGTAACTACGCTTGGGATCGGCGCGTTCAGCGGGGCCACGTTGGCCGGATTGAACAGCAAGTCGATGCCGGTCTTTCTGATCATCCGCTTCAGTAATGTCTGCTCCCAGACCAGGCCCTTGACGGGGCCGTTGGCGGGGAAGGTGCTGAGCTGGAGCGGCAGGTTGCCGGCGCCGGCACGGCCTTCGCTGCCGGCAAAGACGCTCAGACGCACATCCGCCGGCCGGATGCGGTCCAGCGCCAGCGTCACTTCACGGGCATAGTACTGCACGCCGGTCATCTGGCGGAAGATAGTGCGCCCGTTTATGCCGATATGTAACATGCGCCCGATTTTATCATCGTGCGGGCGAGTCCGAAAAGTAATTGGCCGCGCGGCGCAACCGGGTGCGCGCCGCCTGTGAACATCCCGGAAAAACAGCTAGAATGGTTCAAGGGATTTTTCTTGTTAAAAAAAGCCAACAGATTCCTTATCTCTCACCGGTTTGCCCATTTTTCTCTGATCCTCGGGGATCTGCTCGGGGTTCTCGCCGGCTACCGCCTGGCCTTTGCGATCTATTTCGAGCTGGGCGTCTGGTATGTGAGCATCTCTCCCGGCACCGAACAGCCCTCGATCGCGTTCTATATGGCGATCACCCTGGTCATCCTGCCGCTTTACTGGATGCTGTTCAAGCTGCATGGCCTCTACCGTTTCCGGCTTAACCTGAGCGTGCTGGAGATCGCCCCGCAGATCTTCTCCGCCGCCACCGAATCATCCATGTTGCTGATGAGCCTGGCGGTGCTGGTCTTTCCCCCGACGCATTATTCGCGCAACGTCGTGCTGCTCTCCTGGCTGTGCGTGATCATGGCGGTGGCGGTTATGCGTTTCGGCGTTTACCAGATGCTGAAACTGGGACGCCGCCATGGCTGGTACGTGAAGAATACGCTGGTGCTGGGCGCCGGCAGCGTCGGCATCACCTGTGCCGGCAAGCTGCTGCGCAATCCGGCGCTGGGGCTGCAGTTTGTCGGCTTCCTGGACGAAAAACCTTCCGGCAAGGCGGCGCACTTCGGCTCCTATCACGTGTTCGATGACTACAGCAAGCTCGAGGAGATACTGGTCAGGTACCATATCCAGCACATGGTGGTGGCGTTCTCGCGCGACAAGCACGACACCATTGTGGGGCTGATGGAACGCTGCCGCCCCTACGGGGTCGAGTTCACGATG
>JAJYLK010000067.1 GCA_021787775.1 Actinomycetes bacterium
GGCTGTCACCGGCGTGCCGGTGACCGAGGCATCCAGAGATGTCAGCCAGATATCCGAAGGGATCACGAATGAGATGTCATCCAGGATCCGCGACCAGCGGACCCGCTGATCGTACACGGTCTGGACGCTGTTGAGCTTGGTCTGCTTCTGATTCTGGATATCCTGATACTGCTGCAGCTCCTGCAGCTGTTTTCCCAGACTGGCATTGGTGTTCTGCAGATTGGCATATTCCTGCTGCGAATTGTCAACCTGGCTACTGTAATAGTAATAGGTCCCGCCCAGCGCGGCCAGCACCAGCACCGCTCCCGCGACCGGAAAGATGTATATCCGGCGCCGGAACTCGCGCGCCTGCTCTTCTTGGGGAACCAGATTGACTCTAGGCATTTATTCCTCGTCCTCCAGCGACAGACCTATGGAGATCGCGAGCCGCGGCGCCAGGAGGCGGAGCTCCTCGTCGCTCAGGCCTGATTTGTTAATGGTCACCCTCGTCAGGGGATTGCCCATCTCCACTTTGAAGGGAAACGTCTGCGACAGCTGCGCGTCCAGATTCGGCAACATGGCGCCGCCGCCACTCAACATCAATTTTCCGATCGGAATCGATTTCTCCTGCGACATATAATAATCGAGAGACCGGCGGATCTCGTCAGCCAGAACCTCCGTCGTTATCTCCAGGGCGCGCTGCACGTTTTCCTCCCGGGTCCGCTCTTCGGAACCGCCGGGTTCGACCGCGGACGGGAAGAGATCGGGCTCGCCCCGCTGTGGCAACGGCGGCTCACCTGCGCCCGCGGAAAGTCCGCTGGCGCCGAACGGCGACCCGCCGCCTGCGCCGCTCTCCGGCGGTCCGCCAGGCCCGGCCGGTTCGCCCTCGCCCGGCATGTTCTCTAAAGAAGAGGGCGGAATGATCTGCGTGTCGGCCTCCGGCGGGCTCTCTGCGGCCGGAAGATTCTCTCCTTCGCCCGCGCCTCTCCCCGGGACCGGCAGACCGATCTGCACCTTCATCACTTCAGCATCAGCGAAATTGATATTCATCTGTTCCTGGACAGCCTTGGTAAAATCGTCGCCACCAAAAGAGATGATGCGTGTAAACTGGGGCTCGCCGGCGACATCGACTACGAGATTGGTTACATCCGATGCGATGTTGGCAACCGCGACCGCGGTCCCGGCGGGAGAGCCTTCATCGAGGAAGCTCCGCGTCACCATCGACCGGAGCAGCGCGAACGCCTGCAGGTCGACGCTGGCAACCTGCAGCCGCGCCTTCTTGATGGCGTTGATAAAATCCATCACCATGTTCTTCTGGGCCGCCACGACCAGGACTTTCTGCTTCTGCACGCCATCCTCATCGGTAAAGCTGCCGAGTACGTGATAATCGAATACAGCTTCATCAATCGGGATGGGAATGTAATCCTGCGCCTGGAACTCGATGGCGGAGCGCAGCTCCTTCCCGGCAAGCATGGGAAAGTCCAGCGACCGCACCACGATCTTCTGGTTTGCCAGGCCGAGTGACACCTTCCTGCCCTTGATCCTGTATGTCTTCCAGAAGTCGCGGATGGCGAACGCCAGCCCTTCGACGTCACGCACCTCGCCCTCCTGAATGAGCCCATCAGGCAGCGAGTCCAGCGCCGCCTGCAGTATCGTCGAACCGGAAGTCTGGTGACGCAGCCGCACCGCCGTGACCGAAGAGCGGCCAAGATCGAGACCGACAGAACTGGTCCGTGAACCGAACCCGGCGCCGCCCTTTTTAAGATGCACCGCCTTCTGCTTCGCAGGCTTCGGCTTATTGACTCCGGGTTCTGTCGTCTTTTTGGTAAATAGCGGCTTTCTGGCACGCCTGGGCTTGGCGGGCGGGACGGTGTACGCTGCCGGCTCCTCCGCGGCAGGCGCAGCCGGCTTGGCTGTTGCATGCTTTTTGACGCCAAACAGCGGCTTGTGCGGCTTCTTCTCATGCGGAGGCTTCGCTACGCGCGGATGCTTCTCCCGCTGTTTTTTCTCCTTTGGCGGCTTGTCATGCGACAGCCGGCCGCCCTGTGCCGGAGCCGATCCCTGAGGCTCTTTCGCCATACGCGGTCCCTTCCGGCCGAAAAGGCCCTTCTTCTCTGGCGGCGCTGCCGCTGACTGGCTCCCGCCAGCGTCCGTGCCCGCAGCGACCGCCGGATCTCCGTTTGGCGGCAGTGGCACAACCCGCTCGGGCTTGGCCTTGTTCGGCGGCTTCTCTCCCGGGAAAGGAGCCGATTTCAGCCGCTTGCCTCTCTTCCCCGACTTCTTCCCCGACTTGTTGTGCGCGGGCATCGAGACGCCCGTGCCGCCGAAGAGTTTTTTCCTGGGTTTGGGAGGAAGCGGCGGCCGAACGCCGTCAGGCCCGGCGCCCGCATCGAGCGGTCTGCCAGGCGCTGCGTCTTTACCTGATTTCTTCTTGAAGAAGTTTGCCATATTCAGTTCATCGCGCGGCCAGCCGCGCGCAAAGCCAGCCCCATGAAGGAGCTGTCGATAAGTTTCGAGATTGGCATAGCATATCCTTTTAACCTGGCTATGGACGCCCGCGCTGTCTTCCTGCGCTGGGGATCGCCGCTGACGGCCGGAACGGAAAAACCTGGTAAATCGTTCCCCTTAACGGCATCAGCCGCCAAATACTTAAGCTCTGCCCCAAGCTCAGACCTGGTCATGCAACAGCCTGCCGAGCGTCTCAGCGGGATCGCCGCTGCGCATGAGCGTCTCGCCCACCAGCACCGCCGCAACCCCGGCGGCTGCCAGACGCTTGACGTCCGCGGCATCCCTGATGCCGCTTTCGCTGACCACGGGCATCCCACTGGGGACAAACTCTATCAGATTTATGGTCGTATCCAAATGAACATTGAAAGTTTTCAGGTCGCGGTTGTTGATGCCGATCAGGGCAACGCCGGCGTCGAGCGCGATGTCAAGCTCGGCGCGGTTATGCACTTCCACCAGGCATTCCAGCCCCGCCAGCGACGCCACGCTGAAGAGCTCGTTCAGCTCGAAAGGACCAAGGGCGGCCACGATCAGGAGGATGGCGTCCGCGCCGGCGTCAGCGGCTTCCCAGACCTGGTAGGGATCGATGATGAAATCCTTCCGCAGGACGGGCAGGCCGCAAGCTGCCCGCGCCGTCACCAGGTCGGCAAGACTGCCCTTGAAATGCCGCTCCTCGGTAAGAACCGAGACCGCAGCGGCGCCGGCTCCCTCATAGGCGGCCGCCGTGGCGGCCACATCCACATCGGGATGGATGTCACCCTGTGAAGGCGAGGCGCGTTTGATCTCGGCGATGACCGAGATGCCGGGCTCGCGGACCGCGCCGATCAGCGAACGGCCGTGCCGCGGCGCCGAGCGGACGCTGTCGCGCAGCACATCGAGGGACCGTTCCAGTTTTCTCCTGGAGAGATCCTGCCTGGTAGTATTCAGAATCCTGCTTAGAAACCCGGGCAAAAAACTTCCTTAGGGGGATGAGCTGGTGCGTGAGGCCTTGATATAAGTGTCGAGCTTGTTGCGGGCGGAGCCATTGTCTATACTATCGGCCGCCAACCGGACTCCTTCACTGATATTTTCAGCGGCCCCGGCGGCGTAGAGCGCCGCGCCCGCGTTCAGCAGTACGATATCGCGCCGGACACCGGTCTCCCCGTCGAGGATGCTCGTCAGGATGCGGGCATTGTCTTCGGCGCTGCCTCCGCGGAGCATCTCGCTCCCCGTGGCGGGCTCGAGCCCGAAATCGCTGGGCTGGATCGTGAATCTTTTTACTCCCGCGGGCCTGACCTCGGCAACATCGGTAGGCCCGGTGATGGTGATCTCGTCCAGGCCGTCGCTGCCGTGCACCACCAGTCCATGACTGCAGCCCAGGCGCATGAGCGCCTCGGCGATCACATCGACATAACGGACGTCGGAGACTCCGATCAGCTGAAAGGCGGCGCCCGCCGGATTGGTCAGCGGCCCGAGAAAGTTGAAGATGGTGCGCACTCCCAGTTCACGGCGCACCGGTATCACATGCTTCATCGCCTGATGGTGCAGCGGCGCGTACATGAAGCCGATGCCGGTCTCGCCGATCAGCCGGCCGACGTCGGCCGGCGATATCTCCAGATCAGCCCCGAGCGCTTCCAGCACATCGGCGCTGCCGCACTGGCTGGTGGCGCTGCGGTTGCCGTGTTTGGCCACGCCGGCTTCGGCGCCGGCCACCACGAACGCGGCGGTGGTGGAGATGTTGAAGGTGTGGGACTTGTCGCCGCCGGTGCCGCAGGTGTCGATCACATCCAGGCTGCCGGCGTCGACCCTGAGCGAGAAGCGCCGCATCGTCTTTGCCAGGCCCACGATCTCCTCCACCTTCTCGCCCTTGGTGCGCAGGGCAATGAGGAACCCGGCTGTCTGCACCTCGCTGGAGTTGCCGGACATGATCTGCTCCAGCACCGACGCGGCCTCAGCCTCGGTGAGGTCGATGCCCTCGGCGAGGCGGTCGATGGCATATGTCAGTATCTCGTTTGGCATGGCGTCTTCCTGCCGGCTGCTCAGCCTTCGTCTCCGATCCGCATGTCGAGGAAATTCCTGAGGATCTCCCGGCCGGGCGCGGTCAGGATGCTCTCGGGATGGAACTGCACACCTTCCAGCGCGGGCAACCGCCGGTGGCGGCAGCCCATGACGACATTATCTTCGGTCCAGGCGGACACTTCCAGTTCAGCGGGAACCGGGGTGGCCAGCACCAGCGAGTGGTACCGCGTCGCCGTGAACGGACTCTCGATGCCGGCGAATATCGTCTTGCCGTCATGAAAGATACCCGATGTCTTGCCGTGCACCGGCGCCTCGCCCCGGACGATGCTGCCGCCGAAGACCTGGCCGATGGACTGGTGTCCCAGGCAGACGCCCAGCAGCGGGATCCGCCCGCCGAACTCCCGCACCACCGCCATCGAGACGCCAGCCTCATTGGGTGTACACGGTCCCGGCGAGATGATGATGTGATCCGGAGCGCGTCCGGCGACGCCGGCCACGTCGATGCGGTCGTTGCGAAACACCTCCACCTGGGCGCCGATCTCGCCCAGGAACTGCACCAGGTTATACGTAAAAGAATCGTAGTTGTCAATCACAAGGGCGCGGCTGGCCCGCGCATTCCCCGGCCCTGGCTTCCTGGCGGCTGCCGTCATTCCCATTCCTCCTGCGCCTGCGCCAGCTCGATGGCGGCAAACAGCGCCCTGGCCTTGTTGGCGGATTCCTCATATTCGCGGGCTGGCACCGAATCGGCGACGACGCCGCCGCCGGCCTGCACGTAAGCGTTGCCGTCCTTGAGGACGATGGTGCGGATGCAGATGCAGGTGTCGAGCTCGCCATTGAAGCTGAGATAACCGATCGCGCCGGCATACGAGCCACGCTTGACCGGCTCCAGCTCGTTGATGATCTCCATGGCGCGGATCTTGGGCGCGCCGGACACGGTGCCGGCGGGAAAAGCCGATTTCAGCGCATCGGTGGCCTTGAGGCCCTCTTTCAGCTTGCCCACCACCACTGAGACGATGTGCATCACGTGCGAGTAATACTCGATTCGCATCAGGTCGACCACCTCGACCGTGCCGGGCTCACAGACGCGGCCCAGGTCATTGCGGCCCAGGTCCACCAGCATGATGTGTTCCGCCAGCTCCTTCTCATCCGCCAGCAGGTCGTCGGCCAGGCGGCGGTCCTCCTCCGGCGTGGCGCCGCGCGGGCGCGTGCCGGCGATCGGCCGCGTCTCCACCCAGCCGTGATTGACCTTGATCAGCGGCTCCGGCGAAGAGCCGACCAGTGCGAAATCAGTGAAATTGATGTAATACATGTATGGCGACGGGTTAACCGTGCGCAGGCCGCGGTAGATGCTGAACGGCGACACCTGCGTCTCCACCCGGAAGCGCTGCGACGGCACCACCTGAAAGGCGTCGCCTGCCTTGATATATTCCTTGATCTTCTCCACCGCCGCCTCGAAGCCGGCGCGCTCGAAATTGGAATCGGGCTCGGCCACGGCCCCCCGGCGGTGGATGGCCGCAGGCTGAAGCGGCTGCGCCAGCAACCGTTTCAGCCGGCGCACGCGGCCGCAGGCGGCATCGTAGGCCTGCTCCAGGCCGGCGCCCTCCTCCACCAGCACGTTGGCCAGCAGCAGGATGGTGTGCTTCAGGTGGTCGAAGATGACGATAGAGTCGGTGACCAGGAAAGCCATGTCCGGCAATCCCAGCGTATCCGGATTCGGTGGCGGCAGCTCCTCGACCCAGCGCACCAGGTCGTAACCGAACAGACCGACGGCGCCGCCGATAAAGGGCGGCAACTGCTCGAGCTCGGGCGCCCGGTAGCGCGAGAGGTATTCCTCCACGAAAGCAAAGGGGTCGCCGCTGGCTACCGCAGTGAGCGCGTCGCGCTCCCGGATCGTCATCTCGCCGTCGCGGAAGCTGATCACCGCCCGCGGTTCGCAGCCAAGAAAGGAATAGCGGCCGATGCGCTCTCCCTGCTCCGCGCTTTCCAGCAGGAAGGAGTTCTCCCGCGCGCCCAGCTTCAGGAACGCGGACACCGGCGTCTCCAGATCGGAGATGAAAC